>SLFV01000391.1 GCA_007124075.1 Roseimaritima sp. | reverse complement strand
TTACCACAGCAAGGTCAACCGCTGGTGTGCGGTGTGGAGATCATCGCCACAGGGTTGGTGCTGGACCCCTTCGACGCACCCGAGCAGAAATAGCGGAGCAAAGCGACCGGCCTGTCAAAGTCGCTAGCCCGCCGATCCCCGCGTGCCCCATCCCCGCGAAACGTGCGGGAATCCGACTGGACCTGCGCCTCGACGATCCTCTAGTCTCCCGCCACTGGGCACGCGAAACTTGAATCAAAAATCGCTGTTTCTCAAAAAAACGCAAGGTTACCGAAAATCCCCTTCTATGTGGTTACGGCGTGGAGTTTCTGAATCGCTATCGAGACCTCATCCTGCCAGTTGGCATCATCGCCTGCTTGTTGGTGATTCTGGTACCGTTGCCCTCGGGGCTCATGGACATTTTGCTGGCGGCGAACATCACCGTCGGCTTAATCGTGCTACTAACTACGATTTACGTCGCCACACCGTTGGAATTCAGCATCTTTCCCTCGCTCCTGCTAGCGACAACCTTAGCAAGACTTGTCCTAAACGTCGCCACGACCCGACTGATATTGACGCGTGCGGACAGTGAACGAATGGATGCTGCCGGTGGGGTGATCCAAGGGTTTGGGGAATTTGTCGCGGGCGACAAAATTGAAGTGGGGCTGATTATCTTTGGGATTATCATGCTGATCCAGTTCATCGTGATCACCAAGGGAGCAACCCGGATCAGCGAAGTTGCGGCACGATTCGCCTTGGACGGGATGCCAGGTCGGCAGATGGCGATCGACGCCGATATGAATGCCGGCTTGATCGACGAAAAAGAAGCCCAACGCCGCCGCCAGGAAGTGGGGGCTCAAGCCGATTTCTATGGGGCGATGGATGGTGCCAGCAAATTCGTTCGTGGTGACGCCATTGCGGGGCTAATCATCATGGCGATCAATATCGCGGGTGGTTTATTTATCGGCGTCATCCAGGCGGGCATGAGCTTGTCTGAGGCGGCTTCGCTGTACACGAAACTGACGATCGGAGACGGGCTGGTCAGTCAGGTACCCGCACTTTTGATTTCACTTGCTGCGGGGTTGCTTGTGACGCGGAGTGCGGCCAGATCGAACCTGCCACTGCATTTTCTTTCCCAGTTGTTCGGGAATCCTAGAGCCCTGTTCGTAGCCGCCGCATTTCTGGGGCTACTGATCATGACCAACCTGCCACGATTTCCGCTTGGCACCCTGGCGCTGGGCTGCATCGGGTTGGCAGTAGTGATGAATCGCCAGACAACGCGCGACGAGGAACTGCAGCGACAACAGCAGGCGGAAGAAGAAGCAGCCGCTCAGGCCCCCCCGGCCAAACGTGTGGAAGACTTCCTTGCCGTCGATCCAATGGAACTATCAATTGGGCTCGGATTGTTGGGGCTTGCCGATCCGGCTCGCGGGGGTGACCTCATGGAACGGATCAGCGGCGTCCGAAACTCGATCGCCGCTGACATTGGCATTTTATTACCCAAAGTGCGCGTCCGTGATGACATGCAACTGAACGATTTGGCATACGAGATTCGAATTGCTGGCAATCCCGTTGCTCGCGGAGCTGTATATCCAGAGCGGTTTCTGGCGATCGACTCCGGTGCCACGACCGGGGTGATTGAGGGCGAACCGACTCGTGACCCAACTTTCGGCGAGCCCGCCGTCTGGATCGAACCGGCGCGACGAGAACAGGCCGCAATTTACGGCTACACGGTTGTCCAGCCCGCAGCGGTGTTGACGACGCATCTGCAGGAGGTCTCGCGACGCCACGCCGACGAACTGCTGTCTCGCGATGCAACGAAACATTTGCTTGATGAGCTCAAAACGGTTGCACCCGCCGTGGTGGATGAGCTCATTCCGGGGCAGATGAAGTTGGCCGATGTGCAGCAGATTTTGCACGCATTGTTGCGCGAGGATGTTCCGATTCGGCAGTTGGGCATCATTCTGGAGACATTAGGCGATTACGCCTCGCGAACCAAGGATACTATTTTGCTGACCGAATACGTTCGGCACCGGCTTTCGCGTACGATCAGTACACGCTACCGGGACGCGACAGGTACATTACGCGTCATCGCGTTGGATCCCGCAATGGAGGATCGGATTGCCGCTGGTATCGAGCATACCGAACGCGGCCTATTCGTGCGAATGAGCCCGCAAGCGGTAGAACAGACCTGCCAGCGTATCGAAGAAGGGGTGCGGAAGCTAAACGCGATGGGTAACACTCCGATCGTTTTGGTTAGTCCCCGCATTCGGCCCGGCCTGCGGCAGCTTACCGTTGCTGCGTTGCCGCGATTGCGGATTTTGTCTTATAACGAAATTACCCAAGACACGCGAATTGAATCAGTTGGTATTGTCACCGACGCATGACATTGATTAACAATTTTGTAGTGATCGGTTTCTGATAATCACTGTGAAGACCACCATGCATATCCGCACGTTCCGCGCTGCCAATCTGCAGGCCGCCTTGGCTGAAATTCGTCAACAGATGGGGCCTGACGCAGCCGTGTTGCACACACGTCAGGTTCGCGATGGCTGGCGAGGTTTGCTGGGCCGAACGCAGGTGGAAGTAACGGCGGGTTTACGGTCGCCGCAGACCGCGGTGGTTCGCGAGCGCGTGACCTCGGCGACTTCATCGCACGAGCGGGAAGGCAATTACCTTCGAGAACAACTGCTGCGAGTAGGTGTCAGTGATGCCTATGCGTTGCGTTGGACGCGTCGCGTGCTGGAACGCCTGCCAGATCGTCAGTCGGGGCAGTCGTTTGTTGTTTCGTCTGCCATGATGCTGGACGCCTTACAAACGGTAGTCGCGGAGGAAGTACGTTGTGGCCCGGCAATTCAATTACCTGCAAACCAACGCCGTGTCATCGCGCTGATCGGCCCGACGGGTGTGGGCAAGACCACGACGGTGGCAAAACTATCGGCTGGATTTCGTCTCCAGCAGAAACGCAAAGTCGGTCTGCTGACGATTGATACCTTCCGGATCGCTGCAGTGGAACAATTAAGGTCTTACGCGGAAATCATGGATTTACCCATGCAGGTAGTCCAAAAGCCGGATCAAATGCAAGCGGCGCTTGACGCGTTAAGTGATGTGGACTTGGTTCTGATTGATACCGCAGGACGCAGTCCAAGATTGGGGGCCGCGATCCGCCAGTTGCGTGCGATGTTAGGTGTTGCGCGGCCCGACGAAATTCACTTAGTGGTTAGCGGAACCTCCAGCAGTCACGCCACACAGCGAATCATGCAGGGGTTTGGCGAGATCAAACCAACATCATTAATCTTGACCAAATTGGACGAGACGGAGCAGGTCGCGGGAGTGATTGCAACGCTGATGGAAAACCAGGCACCGCCGGTAAGCTACCTGACGACCGGGCAACAAGTACCGGACGATATTTTGGTCGCTAGTGGCCAAGTGCTTGCGCAATATCTGTTGCCCAAGCAGGCCGCAATCCCGCTGGTCGCCTAATCCACACGCACAATCGACAAAATCAAAAAAACTTTCCAAAAGCACACCAAAGGACTGATGAATCAAAGAAACGACAACCGATAGAAGGAACGTCTTCAGGAGTCAAGCATTGCTGTCCGACTCATAGGAAGATTGGGAGTTAAGTGGTATGGATCGTCGCCTGGCCGTCATCCTCGGTTCCATCGCTTTTGCTTTGGTGCTGGGACGTGGGATCGGTCAAGCAGCGCTGGCAGCGGACGTCGTCCGCGAGGGTTTGCTGGCGATGTTGGTGTTCTGGTGCATCGGCTGGATCGCTGGCAGAATTATCGACTACTTGATTCAAGACAGCGTGGAAACACGTTTTCGTCAACGTCTCGCTCGCTATCAAAGCGAAGTCGATTCATTGACAAAGCAAATGCCCGATTCGGACCAACCTTAGACGGACACTGGACGCGCTCACGGTGCGGAGCGTCAGGGTTGGGCCGAAACGATAAAAGTAACAAGCGATTGGAACGCACGGACGGTTTCACAGGTCACGGAGGATTGAATGGCGACGACCACGGCTGATGAAGGAATCAAACAGGTCTGGACCGAACTGAAGGCAATGCCTAAGGATGCGGCAGGCTATGAGGAGCTTCGCAACCGACTGGTGGAGCGATACATGCCACTTGTTCGCTACAATGGTGAGCGGATTTGGCAACGCCTGCCCGACGGAGTGGAACTGGACGATCTGATCAGTGCCGGAATTTTCGGCCTGATGGACGCCATTGACGCTTTCGACCTGGAACGCGGGGTCAAGTTTGAAACCTACTGCGTCCCTCGGATCCGGGGTGCCATGCTTGATGAATTGCGGACGATGGATTGGGTACCGCGATTGGTCCGCAGCAAGGCCAGCAAGCTGAACGAAGCTCGTAAGCAATTGGAGACCAAGTTCGGTCGGCCCCCAACGACCGCCGAATTGGCCGGGCAATTGGAAATTTCGGTCGCTGAATGT
>SLFV01000228.1 GCA_007124075.1 Roseimaritima sp. | reverse complement strand
CTTTTTGGTCGTGCCCGAAAAACTTGGGGACGATGCTACTGCGCTTGGAGCCGCCGCTTGGTCAAAAAAGAAGACTCGGTCAATCACCACGGCTGCCACGACTGGTTAGTTTCAACAACAACCAGTCACCCAGCGCGGGCCATAAATGCCCAACCGCGACCAACGGGCGTAAATACCATGGCAGAATAATATCTGCCGACCGTTTGCGGATCATTCGCAGCACAGCGGAGGCAACCCGCTGCGGTGGCAATCCTTTCACTCGCGTCCCGCCTCCAGGCGCCGCCGCCGAAGCGGGCAAACCTTCCTGCTGAGCGACGACACTGGCATAGCGGTTACCCGCATCCTCGCGTCGGATGGGCCCCGGATTGATTAAGCCGACGTGGACACCGCGCGATTTCCATTCCAGACGCATTTGCTGCGTGATCGCGGCAAGGGCATGTTTGGCCGCTGCGTATCCGCCTAGGTATTGCGCTCCGACTTTTGCGGCTAAGGAGCCAATGTTCACAATCACACCCCGCTGCGTCTGAAGCAGTGGCAAAAAAGCTTGGCAGCAGACCAACGTTGCGATCACATTGGTACGCATCAACAGGTTGACTTGATCGGCGGTCAGATTCTGCACGAGGCCACGGTCGCTTTGTCCAACCACATTGACCAGCACATCCACCTGCCCCCAGTGCGCCAGTGTCCGATCAACCAAATTGCTGACTTGGCCGGGCTGGCACACATCGCAAACCACGGTCAGCACGCGTCCCTGTAGCGGCTTTGGTAACTCCGCAAGAAACCCGGCCAGTCGTTCCTGGTTTCGCCCAACGACAACCACCGCGTAACCTTCATTCAGCAGACGCCGCGCAATGACTTTGCCCAGTCCTGCAGATCCCCCGGTCACCACTGCCACGGAGGTCCCAGCGGAAGCAACCGCGGTTTCAACAGGCAAAGCAAGGGTACTCATAGGTCAACAGACAGTAAACAAAATCTTGCAGGCTGCGGCATCAGTCCTCTCCACCGTCAAAATCGCCCGCAGCTACAATCACGAGTTTTTCCGGCTGCAAATACTTTTGCAATGCTTCATTGACCTGTGCAATTGTCAATGCGGCGACCGCGGATTCGTGCTGCTGGTAAAAAGCCATGGTCCGCTGGTTGAACATGGTCGACATCAACAGCGACGCCAGCGCGCGATCGTTGGTCCGCTGCACCCCTTGGCCTTCCAGGTAAGCCCGCTTCGCACGATCCAGTTCCGTTTGGCTAACCCCTTCATCACGAATCTTGTCCAATTCGTCCATGATTGCGGCTTTAAGCGGATCTAAATTCTCGGGATTCATGATCGCGTACAGCGTGAAATCGGTCCGCTCATCGCGCTGACGGCCCGAGATCGCCGAACGGATCGTATAGGACAGCCCCTCCTGTTGGCGAACACGATCCGCCAGGCGACTACTGAGTGTTCCGCCGCCGAGCACAAAGTTGCCAATCACCAGACTCGGGTAGTCAGGATGATCATCCTTCAATGCGTAATGTTGTTGCGCAAACAGCATCGCATTGGATTTATCTGGCGTCTGAATCAATTCCAGACCGCCCGGCACTTCGGGATGTGCGGGGCGATCAAAGCGTTCGTACGGTTCTGCGGCGGTCCAATCCGCCAACCCTGCTTTCCATTGCGATTGGACCGTCTGCGGGTCAAAGTTACCCACCATCACCAATTCGCCCGCTTGATTGCCGATAAAACCTGCGTACAGCTCGCGAACATCCTCTATCGTGACGCTGCGGTACAGCTCCATTTCCTCCTCAATACTGCGTTCGTAGCGGATATTGTTTGCCTGGTAGGGAGCCAGTAACTGCCGGACACGTCGCGGAGCCAGCGCCTGCGGCTCATTCAGTCCTGCTTCCAAACTGGTCAGCAATTGGCGACGAACAATTTCCAGATCTGCGCCGGCCAGGGCGGGGGAGCGAACGATTTGCAGCAACAAATCAACGACCTCTGACAAATGCTGCTGTTGGGTCACCACTTGCATCTGCAGCAATCCCGGTTGCGAACTGATCGACAGATCGGCTCGCAGTCGGGTTAATTCATCCTCCAGTTCTTGGTGCGACAAATCCGTTGTACCGCGAGCCATCAGTGTCCCCAGCAACTCAGCCGCAGCGATGCGCGATTTCAACGTCGCTTCGGTCCCAAATCGCAAACCCAACATTATTGACACGCTGCCACCGCGAGACTTTTTGGGTAAAAGTGCATAACGAATTCCGCCCACCAGTTCGCCACGTTCGGTACGATCTTCGATTACCAAGGGATCCGGGTCAAAATCCTCTCCTGCTTCCACTTCCTCTCTACCTTGGTAGTCCGCTAACAGTTCGGCATAATCTGGCGGACCGGGAACACGTACACGCTGGGATGTTTCACTGGGAATGTACAACCCCGCAGTCCGATTGTTGCGAAAAAAGTATTTCACGGCGGCGGCTTGAACTTGCTCCGTGGTCAGCGCTTCGACGCGATCTCGAAACAAAAAATACAACCTCCAATCACCTTGGGCAGCCCATTCGGACAGCGAAACGGCTATCTGGTCGGTGTTATTGGCTTCCAGTTCTCGCGTCTTGAGGATCTGCTGCTTGGCACGCTCGACCTCTTGCTCGGTGATCGGTTTGTCCCGCAACCCCTCCTCAATGACGCTTAGCAGCGTTAGGCGTGCATCTTCGATCGAACCATCGCTGGGCAATTGCGCCAACGTCATGAACAGTCCAGGATCGTGGAATGCAAAGGCGACCGCTAGGACATTACTGGCCAGTCCCGTTTGCACCATCGATTCGTACAACCGTCCACTGGGTTCGTCCGACAGAATATACACCAACGCCCGCAAAGCCGGAAATTCTTCGTGTCCGCCCGTCGGAATGTCGTAGGCAGCCCCGATCCAAGGCGTGTCGCCCACGCGTCGGACCACAACGGTCCGCTCGCCATCTTGTGGTGGTTCCACCGTGTAGGTTTCGTCAATGGGGGTCTCCGGGGTAGGTAAACTGCCAAAGTACCTCTGAATCGATGCCAGCGCTTTCTCAGGGTCAAATTTCCCAGCCACGATCACCATCGTGTTGTCCGGACGGTAAAACTTGCGATAGAACTGTCTCAGGCGAACGACCGGGACACGTTCAATGTCACTGCGGTTGCCGATCGTGCTTTTGCCATAGTTGTGCCACTCGTACGCCGCAGATTGGATTCGCTGCATCAAGACGCGAAACGGTGAATTTTCTCCACGTTCAAACTCATTTCTCACCACCGTCATCTCGCTGGCTAAATCTTCTCCACGAATGTGGCTATTGACCAGCCGATCGGCTTCCAGGCGGATTGCAAATTCCAGGTTATCGTCACTTGCCGGCAGCGTTTCATAATAATTCGTGCGGTCAACCCAGGTCGTTCCGTTGAACTGAGCACCACGATCGGTTAGCAGCTTCGGGATTTCCTCGTGTGCAGGTGTCCCCTTAAACAACATGTGTTCCAGCAAATGGGCCATTCCGGCCTCACCGTAACCTTCGTGCCGCGAACCAACAAACACGGTCATATTGACGGTCACGACGTTTTTCGAAGGATCGGGAAACAACAGGACACGGACACCATTTTCAAGTGCATACTCCGAAATGCCTTCGATCTGAGTAACTTTTTTCATCGGACTCTCCTCCGCGTGGCCTGTTTTCCATCCGGTACCCCCCGCAACCAAAGCCGCGACTGAACAGACGCAGCAACACAACCGCACCAGGGTGGCAACGGCGGAAATTCCTCTTTGACGCTTTCTCTCTGAAGTTACTCCGTTGGGAAACAACGCGAAAACCATGGGGGTGGGTCGAGTCCGGTTAGGCATCATGTCTTCTTCTTTCTCGCGAGGCGGGACCTTGCCAACAGTGACACAAGCGATAATCTTGAGCCCGATTGTACAGCCTGATCAGTTCTCTCATACAGGACAGCAAAAAACGATGATCAATGCGGATCGCGAGGGTTGGTTGCCGGCGGTTGCTAGCGATCAGTTGGCTGATGGCAGTGCCACCGAGTGCGTGATCGGGGACCATATCGTCGCGATTTTCCGAAGTGAGGGAGATTTGTATGCGCTGGATGCAATGTGCGCGCATCAAGGCGGTCCCATCGCCAAGGGGACCGTTGCCGATAAATGCGTGACCTGCCCTTGGCATGGCTGGCAGTACGAATTGGCCACAGGAGTTCAGACAATCCATCGGCAAAAGCTACTGAATTGCTATCCGGTGCGAGAATGCGGGGGACAAATCTATGTTAGAGTCAATTAAGGGTGCCTATCTCGGTGTTGCGCCTTCCGCAGCAACAACCGCCAGCGACGCCGAAGCGGTCCGCGATGTTCCCTGCTATCCCCGCTTCGCAAACGGCTTTACGATCTCGTTTCCCCGGTTTGCTTCTGATTTTCGTCTAGGAACAACGAGGCAATTTAGTTAAGGTAAAACAGAAG
>SLFV01000193.1 GCA_007124075.1 Roseimaritima sp. | reverse complement strand
GAGCCAAGGATTTGATCGAAGCGGGAGCCGACGCCCTGAAAGTGGGAATTGGACCTGGTTCGATCTGCACCACGCGTGTGATCAGTGGAGTTGGGGTGCCCCAGGTGAGCGCCATCGCTGCGGCGGTGAGCGTGGCGGAACGACATGACATTCCCGTGATCGCGGACGGTGGGATTCGCTTCAGTGGCGATATTACCAAAGCGATTGCCGCTGGTGCTCAGTCGGTCATGATCGGCAGTTTGTTTGCGGGGCTGACCGAAAGCCCTGGCAAGCTGATCCTGTACCAAGGACGGACGTTCAAGGCGTACAGGGGCATGGGATCGATCGGGGCGATGGTTCAAGGCAGCAGTGACCGGTATCGGCAAAAGGGGGCTTCGGCCGGGAAGTTGGTTCCCGAAGGGGTCGAAGGTCGCGTACCGTTCAAGGGCCCGCTGGGCGAATACGTTTACCAGTTGGTTGGCGGGCTGCGGGCGGGAATGGGATATGTCGGGACGGCAAATATCGAAGAATTGCGTAAGGATGCGCGATTTATCCAAGTTTCGGCGGCGACGGTTCGGGAGAATCATCCGCATGATATTGCAATCACTCAAGAATCCCCCAATTACAGTCCCGACGTTCCCGGCGGGGAAGCGTTCTAGCGTTGCCTACTGCGGGGGGACCGCGCGGTATCGACGTGCTGCGTTGGTTGGCCTGATGGTGACCTGGTTTTCTGGACCGCTGCTATCGCAGCAACCCCTACACGGCTTGCGACCAGTTCCTAAACTGGGGGATTCCCAGGTGGTTCCAGCAAGCTCGCACCATCCGGCACCGGTGACTCCGCTTCGTTGGCGGAAGGTGACGTTGACCACCACTCCGCCAGGGCCACCGTCCGAGCATACCGAAACGGCCGCGCCCCGTGTCCCGGATGCTGTCCAGTCAGCAGTGGCTTCAACTTCAGTCGACGCCCAATCAACGCGTGCTCAGGGATCGCGTCGGTCAGAGGAATTACTGCGACCGTTGCAGCGGCACAATCACGCCGGATTGCCAATCCGACAGGTCGCTTTTCAGGATGTGGACGCCGACGATTCGACGCTGAAAGTTCCACCCAGTTTGCAACCCCTTGACCCGCAGGATCGCAATTTGGATATCTTTCGGGATCCTTTCCAGGACGAAACGCTACCGCCACCGATTCGCGACCCCAGAAGCTCGTTTCCGCAAGTCCCGCGGGATCGGGCACCTGACGAGCCAGCGATGGATGTCCAACCCGGGGCTGAGGCGATCGACCCTGCGTCTCCCCACGATCATGGGGAAATGAAACGTGAACGCGAACTCGGGGACGACCGCTCCGATCAACCGCTACGACTGGATGCCCCCGAAGAGTCGACTCCGTTTCTTTCGCCGTTCGCACCTCCGAGCGATTCGCCTTCGGCGCAGCAACCCGCAGAGTCAGTAGAAATCGTGCCGCGACGACCGGATCGGTTTTCCTGCGACGTGTTTCGCAGCGCGATGGAGGCACGCACGATCGATCGCATTTCATTGGACATTTCGCCGACTTTCCGACCTGACTTGCTGGAAGCCGACGAAGTGGAGCGCGAGCGACACAAATTTAAGGAGAAACAAGCGATCCGGCAGTGGCGTTCCATGGAGGGACATGTCATGGCGACGGGTCGTTTGAGCGACCTATCGTACGAGAAGGTTGTTATTGAAGCCGAGCACGGGGGCACCGAAGAAATCCCGCTCAACCGAATCAGCGAAGCCGATTTGACATACATCAATGAGGAGTGGCGTTTGCCTCTGGAGTGCCGGATTCGCCAAGAAACCTTTCGGCCACGCCAGTGGACGCCCAGCCAGATTGCCTGGAAAGCTTCAGGGCTGGCCCATAAGCCGTTGTATTTCCAGGAAGTCAATCTGGAACGCTACGGACACACGGCAGGTCCCGTCATTCAGCCGTTTTTGTCCGCTGCACACTTCTTTGTCAACATCGCGGTTCTACCCTACAAGATGGGCATTCACCCGCCAACCGAATGTCAGTACGCACTTGGTTATTACCGGCCAGGAAGTTGTGCCCCTTGGATCGTGCCACCCGTGCCGCTCAGCCTGCGAGGCGCGGTGGTTCAAGGTGCAACGATCAGCGGGTTGATCGCCCTGATTCCCTAAGGCACGCGGGCAACGGTTCCGCAGTTCTAAAAAAAATTGAAAAAAACAAAAACCCCCGGGGAGAATGCTGTACAATGCGGGGGCCGCGAAGGCATCCCTCCTAGACAGACGTATTGATTTTCCGGGACTTCAACCCCATGCCCCCCTGGTCTTGCATCCCCCCGTCCTGCGCTTCCGCACTGCGTCGAATTCGATTATCCGCTGCAGGATTCGTGCTAGCGTTTCTGTCGCTGGCTCCGTCAACTTACGGCGTTGAATCCGCGCCGACGGTGGATGCGACCGTCGGAACCGCAGACGATCAGCAGGAAACCACTTCGGTTCCCAAATTCGAACTGGACATCATGCCGATCTTGACCGCCCATGGGTGCAACATGGGGGCCTGTCACGGGAAGGCCCGCGGCCAGAACGGGTTTGCTTTGTCGCTGCTGGGTTACGATATCGATTTTGATTATCACGCGATAGTTCGCCAGGGGCGTGGTCGCCGTGTGTTTCCTGCTGATCCGGTGCAAAGCCTTTTCCTGCAAAAGGGGGCAGGTGAATTGCCTCACGGCGGAGGTATTCGACTGCCGACTGACAGCGAGGCTTATCAGACGGTCGCTCGTTGGATCAGCCATGGCATGCCCCGGGCCGACGCATCCGATCCGGTTTTTCAAAGCATTAAGATTTCCCCACCGGCTCGGACCCTGCATGCCGAGGAACACCTGCCTTTGAAGGTGACCGCGCATTATTCCGATGGATCGACTCGCGACGTTACCGAAACCAGTTATTTCCAGTCCAGTGACACGGTGATCGCTTCAGTCAACGATCGCGGTGAATTAACAGCGGGCCGTCTTCCGGGCGAAGCCACGGTGATGGCCCGCTACATGGGGCAGATTGCAACTTGGGATGCGGCGATTGCGTACCAGGGCGAGGTTTCCGAGCAACAATATCAACAGCTTTTGCGCGTTAATTTCATTGACGATCTGGTCTATGAGAAACTGCAGACACTGAACGTCTTGCCCAGCCAGCCGATAGCGGACGATAAATTCCTGCGCCGTGTTTACCTGGATTTAATTGGAAGGCTACCCACGGCGGAGGAGGCCGCCGAATTCTTGGGGGACCAGGACAGTCAGAAACGTCAGTACGTTGTCGACGCCTTGCTGGAGCGTCCCGAATATGCGGACTTCTGGGCCAATAAGTGGGCGGACCTACTGCGTCCCAACCCCTACCGCGTTGGAATCAAGGCTACGCAAAGTTTGGATGATTGGATTCGCGACGCGTTTCGACGCAACCTTTCGTTTGACGAATTCGTGTCGCAACTGGTTACGGCTCAGGGTAGCACTTGGCGGAACGGTGCGGTCACGGTCTTCCGTGATCGACGCACGCCCGAAGAAATCACGACCATGTTCAGCCAGTTGTTCATGGGGGTACGACTGGATTGCGCACGCTGTCACCAGCACCCGTTCGAGGTGTATGGGCAAGACGATTTTTTCAGTTTAGCTGCTTATTTTTCCAAGGTGGGTTACAAAGGTAAAGGGCTTTCACCACCCATTTCTGGCGGCGAGGAAACCGTATTCGTGAAGGAAAGCGGCGATGTTCGGCATCCGTTGACCGGTGAAACCATGCAGGCTCGACCGCTGTGGGGTGATCAATCGGTGACGGCGGAGCATCCGGACCCGCGGGTCTCCTTTGCGCGGTGGTTGACGGGGTTGGACAATCAACGATTTGCCGAAGCGGCCGCTAATCGGGTTTGGGGCGAATTGTTCGGTGTCGGCATCGTCGACCCAGTGGACGACATTCGCGCGACCAATCCTCCCAGCAACTCCGCACTCTTGACAGCACTTGGAGAGGAGTTTCAACGCGTCGGATTTGATCAAAAGCAATTACTAAAAACGATCACGATGTCGGCGACGTACGCATTATCTTCGTTGCCCAATCAGACCAATGCCGACGACCATCGTAATTTTTCTCGGCGTTACCGCCGGCCACTGCGTGCCGAAGTCATTGCTGATGCGATTGCTGATGTCACGGGAGTTACTGATCGGATTGATGGAATGCCGCCAGAAAGCCGAACAATGCAGATGTGGACTTTCCGTGCTCGTTCGGAAACGCTTGATGCATTCGGAAGGCCCGACCCCAACCAAGATCCCCCCTGTGAACGTCTGCCTGAATCAACGATGGGACAGGCGTTACATTTAATGAATGCCCCGCAGTTGCAGTCAAAACTGGCTGACAGTGCGGGACTGGCTGCACGGCTGGCGGCGTCGGATTCAACGGCTCTGGAACTGATCCGGGCGGTCTACTTAACGGTATACAGCCGTTACCCAACTAATCAGGAAGTCGCGGTATTGGAGCCG
>SLFV01000370.1 GCA_007124075.1 Roseimaritima sp. | reverse complement strand
GCATCTTCGCATTACAAAGCATAACACCAACATGCTGCTGCTGGCGAAACAGGCCGCACAGACCATGGAGGCCGATGCGCTGCTGATCTTGTTGGACGGCCCTGCGGATTGGAACAAGCTGGCGGAAATCCTGGGGTCGGAGGTCAACGCCATCATCGCCGTTGATTTGCTGGAAGAATTGGAAGGTGCCGTGGAGGTGGGGCTGAAAGTGCTGCCCCTGAACAAGGAGAAAGCGCCACTGCTGGAACGCTTGCAACACGCGCTCTTGGAAGCGGCAGCCGACGAACTGATTCGACCCAACGGCGAGGTCGTGACGTTGTATTGCGGGTTTCAACAGGGGCGTTTGGATTCCATCAGTCACATGCAACTTGACGAACGCATGCGGCGTCTGACGGTTCGAGATTTGCAGCGACTGGAAAGTAGCGTGCCGCTCAATACGTTGAAAGCGGTTGTCGATTTGGCGGTACAGATCGGTCGCGAGGGCCGCGAGGGCAAAGCGGTTGGTACCTTGTTCGTGGTCGGGGATACCCGCAAGGTCCTGGAGCATTGCAAGGAAAGCGGCGCCGATCCGTTTCGCGGTTACAACAAAAAATATCGCAATCTGATGGACCCACGAGTCAGCGAGGATGCGAAAGAAATCGCGCAGCTTGACGGTGCGTTTATCATCACCAGCGATGGGTATATCGAACGAAGCCGGCAAATGTTAGAGGTCGCCCACGAAGACCTGCAGATGACCAAGGGGCTCGGCGCTAGGCACTGGGCAGGTGCGGCGATAACACGCAAAACCAGAGCGATTTCGGTCGTCGTCAGCCAATCCTCCGGCACGGTGCGGTTGTATCAAAACGGTGCCCTCGTGATGCGCATTGAACCGATGGACAAGGCGGTCAAGTGGCAGGAGTTTAATTTCGATCCGCCTACCTCAAACAACGACTAGCAAACGCTCACTTTAGATCGGAACAACCAAGCCATCGTGAGCGACCGTGGTTGCTGGAAAGATGGCTTGTGCTGCTGCTAAACCGATGGGGTCGTGATCGGGCGCACGTGGGTCCAGGTGAGTGAGCAACAGTTGGCGAACTTTGGCAACCTTGGCGACACTGGCGACACGACTGGTCCAAGAATGTCCCGTTTTGCTTGCCCAATCCGCCTGATCATCACCAAAGTTGCATTCGTGCAACAGGAGGTCAACGCCCTGAATCTGTTTGATATAGTTCCCGATCGGGTCTGCAGTCGTGTCGGTAACGTAAGCCAACGAGCGAGTCGGCCATTGAAATCGATAGCCGACGCTGCCACCGGGATGCGGAAGCGGAAACCAGCTAACCACGCACTTTTCAGGCAACTGCAGGTCGCTCTTCTCAAGCGGCAGCCATTGAACATCTAGCTGAGCGGGAAAGATCAGAGCCGAGAACAGGTGCTGCCGGACCGCTTGCAATTTTTCCGCCTCGCCCCGAATCCGAACGCATTCCACCGGGGTCGTCGGAATCAAACCCAGCAGGTAGGTCAAACCGATGACGTGGTCCAAATGAGCGTGACTAAGAAAAATGTCCAAATGCGTCGTTCTCAGCAGTGGCGGCAACCGAAACAGCCCCGTGCCCGCGTCCAGAACCAGCCCCGCTTCCGGGACAAAATAGCAAGACGTATGGCGCGTCTCGCTGGGATGGTACCCTGCTGTCCCTAAACAATGCAGTCGCATCATCGGTGCCGCCGCCCTTTGGGTCTG
Organism: Roseimaritima sp.; assembly: GCA_007124075.1. GTDB lineage: Bacteria > Planctomycetota > Planctomycetia > Pirellulales > Pirellulaceae > Roseimaritima. Next base: position 13,734 of record SLFV01000370.1, on the reverse strand, counting down.
GAACGATACGTTACCGGCACCTGTATTCCTTGATCCGTCGGGGGCTGACTGCTGCAATAACTCTGAACGTACCGCCCCACTGCTACAGCTGACCAAGGAGTTCCTGGATTTTCTGACTATCCTGCCGCGCGTTAACGTTTTCGTCTTTGTAGATAATTTTGCCCTCCATATCGATCACAAAGGTCCAACGCTTGGTTGTCACCGATCGAGTCAACTGATGCGTCTGTCCATCGATCACCGCCGTGACGGTCCTGTCACCGATGGTTTTGGGAACTCCAAATGCGTCAGCAACCTTGCCTTCGGTGTCAGCTAGTAGCGGGAAATTCAATTGATGTGCTGTTTTAAAAAGTTGATGATTCTTGACGCTGTCACCACTGACGCCGATGACCTTAACGTTTTGGCTTTTCAGTTTCCCCAAGTCGTCACGGAAATTGCAAGCCTGGGCGGTACAGCCACCGGTCATGTCCGCAGGATAAAAATAGACGACCAACACCTGTTTGCCGACGTGATCACGGGACTTCCAAAGGTTACCCGAATCATCCAGCGCCTCGAATTGCGGAGCCGGATCGCCCACGGATAAAACTGTCGGCTCGTCCGCAGCCAGCTTTGGGACTCCCAGAGGTACTCCCACCAGGACGGCAGCCAGAAGCACGCGGAAAAAATCAGTAGGACGAAACATCGGCAGGGACTCCACAATTTTAGTCAGGATGGGTTGGACAGCCGTCAGCTCAGGTTACCGATTCTACCATGAACCCTGCCAGGCCGCAGCAACCGGCCAGCATCGATTCGTCACATTCTCCATCCGGGTAATGCATAAAAAAAACCACTCCTCGACCGAAGAAGTGGCTTTTTCAAATTTGACCGACGTCAACGACGCGCACCGGCAGGTTACCGCAATCGCAACTTCCAGCCAAACCCCAGAGCCATCAGCGGTTGCATACTCGCTCAAGACCTTGCTGGGGACACGCGTCAAATCTCTTCTAGGCTTACTTCAGTTCTACCGAACCGCCTGCAGCTTCGACCTCGGCTTTGACCTTCTCAGCCTCTTCCTTGGACACGGCTTCTTTCAATTTTGCGGGGACGCCTTCGACCATTTTCTTTGCCTCCATCAGGGATGCACCGGTCAAATTCTTGACGACTTTCACGACATCCAACTTCTTGTCGCCAAAACCCGTCAACACCACGTCGAACTCCGTCTTCTCAGGCTCGCCCCCGCCTGCGTCGCCACCAGCGGGACCAGCGGCCATCACCACACCGCCACCGGTGGCAGGTTCAATGCCGTAGGCTTCTTTCAGGTAATCGCTCAGCTCCTTGGCCTGCTTCAGGGTCATTTCAGCGATCTGGTCGCCTAATTGCTTCGTTTCAGCACTAAATTCTGCAACTGCGGTTGCTTCGTCAGACATTGTTGATGTCCCTCTAAAATTGGCGGATGAATCGGTTTCAACCTCCCTCATGTTGAATCTTGGCAGCCAACGGACTGCGCCGATCAACTGAGGTGAAAACAAAATACACTAGTTTAAACAATGACCGTTCCAACGGTCGCTCCTACACCGCCACCGAACCTGGTTTCCCGTCGTCAGCAGCGATTGCTCGATTACTCCTGGTTCTCGATAATCTTCTTGACTTGGCTGGCCAACAATTTCCCTGGACCCAGCAGGGCACCTGACAAATTAGCACCGGGAGCCAAGACCTGACCAACCAACAGTGAAATCTGCTCCTCGCGACTGGGCCACTTGCTGACAGCCTGCAACCCATCAGGGCCCAGACTCTCGCCGTCCATCGCCCCACCCCGAGCCTCAAAAAGCTTGAACTTCGCCTTATCCTTGTCCAACTCGACTATCGTCTTGACCAAAGATACAAAGTCGGTCGACCCCCAGCAAACCGCTATTTGCCCCGACATTCCTTCGAAAGCCGAAGCCAACCTAGTCCCTTCGGTCGCCCGCAGTGCCAAGGAATTCTTGACAACCATCATCTGAACGTTCTTTTCGGCCAACGCGGTCCGGAGTTCCGCCGTTGTATTGCAGTCCATCCCTGACGTACTGACCACAACCGCATCCTCGACCCCCTCCAGCCGATTGGCAATGTCACGCGTGACAAGATCTTTTACGTATTTACTCATTGTTCTTTCTCTTCGGCAACCAACACCGCCCTGGCGGACCTACAACGCCACTCGCACGCTGGGACTCATTGCACCGCAGATCGATACGCCACGCACGTAAGTGCCGCGGACTGCCTGCGGCTTCATCCCCACGACAAAGCTAATGAACTCCTGAATATTTTCTTCCAACTGCTTGGAATCAAAGCTCATCTTGCCCACCATGGCATGAACGTTGCCCCCTTTGTCATTTCGAAATTCCACTTTCCCCGCCTTGTACTCCGAGACGACCCTGCCGACATCAGGCGTCACCGTACCGGCGCGCGGGCTGGGCATCAAACCACGCGGCCCCAAGACACGACCCAATGGGCCAACCAGCCCCATCATGTCGGGTGCTGCGATGCACACATCGAAATCGGTCCAACCATCTTTGATTTTCTTCGCCAAGTCCTCTTGGCCCACCTCATCGGCACCCGCCTCCTCCGCAGCCTTGGCAGCATCGCCACGTGCAAACACAACCACACGCTGCACCTTCCCGATACCGTGCGGCAAAACAACGCTACCACGCACGATCTGATCCGCCTGGTTAGGGTCCACCCCCAACCGCATGTGAACCTCGACCGTCTGGTCGAATTTAGGTCGATCAAAACCCTTTAACGTCTCGACCGCCTCAGCCAAGGGCTGGGGCGCACTGGGCTGCTTTGCTAACGCAGCTCGATGTCGCTTGGACGACTTTGCCATTTCTATTGAACCCTGCTGTAAGTGGTGAAGCGAAGGCTTATCAGTCATGCCGAGTTCGACAAGCTCGATTTCCCTCTCCCACGGTGACCGGCGACTGCTACTGGGGGACGCCGCACCAATAAATCTTTTTCTAACCAACGCATCCGGGAAAGCGACCCGGTCGCCTTAACCTTCAACCTCCAGCCCCATGCTGCGAGCAGTCCCCTCGATCATTCGGACCGCGTGATCGATGTCGCGGGCATTCAAGTCCTTCATTTTCTTCTCGGCAATCTCCGCGCACTGAGCCCGTGTCACCTTGCCGACTTTGGTCTTATTAGGCACACCCGAACCCTTGGCGATCCCGACGGCCTGCTTCAATAATGCCGCAGCCGGGGGGCTTTTCGTGATGAACTCAAAGGAACGGTCATTGTAAACCGTGACGACCACCGGAATCGGAGTGCCGTTGTACTCGCGAGTTGCGTCATTGAACTGTTGGACAAATTGCCCCAGATTGACGCCGAACTTGCCCAGCGAGGTACCAACCGGAGGTGCTGGAGTTGCTTTACCACCAGGGACCTGGAACTTCGCCTGTCCCACTACTTGTTTTGCCATTGGATTTTCAAACTTTTCAGTTCCGCGCGGTAAATAGCGATGAGGCTTGATGCATGCACCCAGCAAGCATTCTCACCCCACCTCCCGCTAACGGAAAGTGAACGTCACGTGTGAGGCCAGGATTGTAGTAAACCGCCGCGTTGATGGAAGACGTGATCGGGCCGATTTTGACGAAAACGAGAAAATTTTTGCGTTCCCCAGTGTCCCGCTTAGCATCGTGCGAGAAATAAATGCCTGACCTTTCTCGCTCTCTCTAAATCTCTCCCGGCTATTCCTGCTCCGCAGGGCCGGGAGAGACCGTTTAGAGGAACAGTTATTTATCGCACGATGCTTACCGCGCCGGAGGCGTGATCAAAGGCGTGGCGGTTGCTCCATGGGGCGCTAGGGAATCCCTCGGACAATCGCGGGGCCGATCCAGCGGGTCAAGCGGACCGGCAACCGTTGCCAGATGCGGATCAGACGTCGGTTGCTGGATTGGTTGGGACGCATGGCGTCGGCGGAACCTTTGCGCACGTAATACTGCCACACCGCCGGATGCGGCTGGGCACCCCACTGGGCTTTGAATTTGTAGGTCCCACTGGCAACGCTGCTGCGCCCGAAATCGAAGGTGTGGCTTTTGCGATCGATTGCGCGTTTCAATAGCTGGCGATACATCCACATGTTCGCCCCGGTGTGGTTTTCACGCCGCAAACTGCTTGCGCTCGGGACTTCGGTAACGCCATTTGTGTGGATCAGCAATGCCGCTGCGGCTGGGCCTTTGTCGCCACGGACGATGCAAAGCTCCGCTTGATCGGCAAATTCGAGTAAGATTTTTGCAAATAATTGTTGGCTGAAAACAGGCGTCCCGAGGTCCCGCATATTGATGGAAAAAATGTCGTAAAAGTCCTCCAGCAACTCAATGCCGCCCCACTGGATCGTGTGCCGGAAAGTTGCGGCTTTGCGGATTTGGCTGCGAAGCTTTGACTTGAAGGATGCGTCCAGTTGTTCATCCGACGGGGGCAAAACCAATCGCATGTGGACTTTTTCGGTTCGTGTTGCGGACAAGCGTTCGTGCGAAACGGGGATTTCGTGACGCAGCTCCAGATACCGCACGTCCAGGCGATCCGCAAGCGCGCAGGCGGAATCCAGTAGCGAACTGGCGACGGATTGGTCACGCGCCCAGACGCCGCCGGTGTTAATGTAGGGCATGGAAACTAAAAACCGGCCGAAGATCGGCCCTTTGATCAACATCAGCGGTAGCATTCCAATACAGGTTCCGCCATCGGCTTTGGCAACGAACAGGAATCCCGGTTGCCGAAAACCACCCGCCAGCGCTCGCCACCATGCGTGCTGATGGGCGGCCAGTCGTGGAAATTGTACGGGCTGACCATGAAGGTTCGGCTCCGGCCAAGCCAACGAATCGATCTGTTCTATGCGCAATGCCCACCACCTATTTTTTACTGGATCGACTGCGTCGGGCCACCAAGCACCAAGTTGCCATAGCTGCAGATCCTTGCGGTTTTCCCCGCGGCGGTGAATGGACACGGGTGAACGAGAAATTTTCAAACAGCCTGACACAGAAACAGTTGCAACGAGCAATCTGGGACAGCTAAAAATTAGAGTTGCACGATGATCACCCGCGCGCAGGACAGATTATCTTACTGCTGGCCCAGCCACTGCGACACGAACGGCTCAACATCCCGCTGGTAGCCAAATCCAAGCGTATCCCCAGCGTCCACGAATTGCTTGACCAGTTCCCCGTCGGCTCCATAAACCAAAACACTTGGGATCGAATCGATGCCCAGTTCCGTGAACACATCGTCGCTGGGTGTCGTGCATAAAAAATTGGTAAACGTTGCTTCCTGTTCCGTCAGAAATGCTTCGACTTCCTCCTTGTAGCTTTCCGGTGGCTTTGTTTTGCGTCCATCATAGTCGACGTCGACCGAAATGCAGACGATGCGATCACCGTATTGCCGCTGCAGGTTTACCAGCCCTGGGAATTCGTCGATACAGGGAGGGCAGGCTAGTGACCAGAAGTCAACAATTGCAGGTTTCTCCAGGTCGTCGATGTATTGCTGAATTTCCGCAAATGTCGCGAAGCGTAACCCGACGCTATCACCGCCCTCGGGGTCGGTGGGGGCAACTTCCTGCCCGCGGTCCGGAACCGAATTGACCGTGACATCCGGGACGACACCATTGTCGGCAGGCGGCATTGAGGGCTGGCAACCAAGTGCAGCCAATACGATCCCCAGGCAAAGCATCAAGCCAACACCCGGCAGACGTCTAGTCATGCCCGGTATCGGTGGCATCGCAGGGAAGCTTAATCTCCGTGACCTCAGCAATCGGTTCGCCTCGCAGCCTAACGAACAGAGGCTGATTCCTGGACATGGGCTGTGACCAGAAAAATTGTTTAAATCCATCGTTAAAATCCGCTAATCGTGTTTCCAGGGGATGCGACACCCCCGTTGAGTGCGCTGCCGGGACGAGGACTTGAAATCCGGCAGCTTATTTCCCGATGACTCTCGATTCTAGACGGCGGGATCGAAATCGGAAAGACGATTGTGTGATTGACGCTTGGCTTAGCGGCCTCTCTGGCAACGCGGGAACCGCAGAGAAATCCCGAAATATTGCTCCACGGACATCGGGCCGCGACGTTGAATCCTCCGTTCAAAACAAACACGGCTCCGCGACTCCGTGCGCACCCGAAGGTTCGCCAAGCCTCCGAACTGGGCCCTCAACGCGGCAAGGCCGATCGGGGTCGATCGGAAAATAGGAGAAGTAAATGTCCAGCACCTCTTCCCGCGCTGAGCACCAAGCGGTGCGTTGCAGAAACGACACCGGACACTCATTTCCCTCGCATTGCTTAAGTTGCGTCGTCCCGCAATACATATTCGAAGAACGGCACATCGCTTGACTTGCCCCTGGGGGTCAGCAATGCCTGGTACACGCGATAATCAATCGACTCCGACACAAACCGCACCGAACCGTCTGCAAATCCTCCATTGACGCCCCCCGAATGCATCGACGATGGACGCGCAAACAGAAACATATTGGTGGCGTCCATGATATCGGTTTTCAAGTTGCCGCCGTTAATTTTAGCCGAGTTCGGAGGCAGTGATGCTCCTCCAGCACCTTGATCGTCAAAGCGGTGCCACACCATACCGTGAATATACTGAGACCCATAGGGATAGAGCGGGGAGCCACCACCGAGTGCCGACACATGATTGGCCGGAGTATCCGAAAGAATGACATGGTGCCACGGTCGAGCGAGCACATTTTCCGAAAACAGCAGCGTGGTCCGCAGGCCATCAACAACATCCTCGGCTCGCATCGCCGGGACAACAGCGGAACCGCTACTGCCAGCAAAACCATTCTTAAACACTCCGTTGGCCTTGGATTGAACTCGTGCGAAGTCGACTGTCACCGAATTTCCGGCTCGATCGTACTGATAGGGTGCCATGCTCGCGTTAAACGCCATGCCGTTATTGGCGATATACGAGTTTTTGCCCTCTTTAAAGGGGTTCTTCCGCGTATCACTGGGGCAAATGAAGAGTGACAGATTGGGGGCCGCATTTTTGCTGTATCCATCATTACCGGCGCTCTCAGCAGGCGAAGTCGAAAACAAAGGATACTTATTTTCGCTCCAAATCTCGTAGGTCGGTTGGTTGTCGGCAAACGGCAAGATTGCGACGGCCCACGAACCCAGCTTAACATGCGGGCTATTGAAAGGATTACTGGGGTCGGCGGGATCGTTCGGGCCATTGTAATCCCCAAAACTCTTCACCCAGCGGGGGTACTGGTTCCGCGTATTTTCGTGGCTGATCGCTGACATCGCCAACCCCTTGACGTTGGCCGAACAAGTGTTGCGACGCGCGACCTCGCGAGCATATTGCACCGCTGGCAACAACAATCCCATCAAAACCCCAATGATCGCGATCACGACCAGTAATTCGACTAGCGTGAAACCAGTCTGTCTACGTCGATTCATTTCAAAGGCTCCGAGTCGATTGGGCGAGGAGAGGAGAAGAATGAGCCCGGTTATTCCGTCCGGACCTAGATCAGTGTCTCACAATGCAATCGCGAAGTCCAGCGATTAGCAAGGCATTCCGAGAGAAAAATCAGCAAGGAATCACCTGCGAACCACCTCCGTCTCGCCTTCGCAACGCTTGCCCAAGCAACCGTCTGTTTTGTCGGGGTCTCCCCGAACTGCGCAACGGGAGCCGCGGGGAGAGATCTCGAAAGCGGAAAAGTAAACCTGTCCGCAATCGATTCCATGCCACCTAACCGACAAGCTTTTCCAGTTCTTTGGCCACCAATTCTGGGTTATCCTGCTGCTGCAGGTGCTCAATCCGGTCACTGGGCAGACCCGCCTTGGCAAGGTGCCCTGCGAGGCGTTTCCAGACGGATGCTCTTTTCTTTCCTTCGCTTAAATACAGTTCCGTCACCAATTCCTGGGACTTCTGCAGCGCTATCGCATCGCGGTTCTGGTAGTAGTTTTTGATGATTTTTTCTTGGTATCGCGTATGGTTCGACATCAGGTCAGCTTTGGCAGGAGGAATACAGGATGGCACAACCGGCCCGGCACCGGTACAGTATTGTATCGGCGGCGATGGCTGGGAAATCAAGCCTTCGCATGCTTTTTGCAACCCACCCGCTTGTTTGGATCCGACCGCGTCTTGGCAGCATGACCGACCCTAGAACTGAAGATGACCAACCGCCAACCTGGGCGTGCCGTGGCGTACGCGGCGCAACGACGGTGGACGCCAACGACCGCGAGCAGATTTTGGTGGCGACGCGGCAGATGCTGGCGCTGATGGTCCGTCGCAATGAAATTGCGCCTAGCGATATCGGTAGCGTGACCTTCTCCGTCACCAAGGATTTAGATGCCGAATTTCCCGCGCTGGCCGCCAGACAATTGGGGTGGCTGCATGTGCCGCTGCTGTGCACCTATGAAATTTCTGTCCCCGATTCGTTGCCTCGCTGCATTCGCGTCTTGCTGAACTGGAACACACGCTTGCCTCAAGACCAAATTCAACATGTTTACGTGCGCGGTGCGATCGCACTGCGTCCGGATTTATCGAAAATCCCTCCGATCGACTTTGACGAATTGGAACGCTGGATTCAGGAACAAATGACCCAGAGCCAAACGGGTAAATGACCAAAGTTTCATGGAAACATAGTGCCGCGGGCAGCGTGCTGTATGCTGCCGCAGCGGTTGCCCAAAATTTGCCGCTCAATGATCCGCGGTTGAATCGTCTACTGGTTCCCGCAGTAGACGACATCAACACCCAGTTGGGGGCCTCCGATTTGGATTGGCGGGATTTTTGGCAAGCGATGGTGAAGGGGGGCTTTCAGTCACGGGACGACCTTGAGCTTTGTGAAAACGCGCTCCAAGCCGCTGGCTGTTCGTCGTTGACGGTGGATACGATGGCAAAAGCAATATCGGGCGCGATCACGGACTTGCGTTTGTTGTTTGGCGAGCGTTTCCCGAAGTTGGCGGAGCAACTGCCGTTGCGGAGCGGACCTCTGCGAACGGCGTGGGAAGCCTACGGACCGGGGTTGTTGCGGCAAATTGCTAAACTGACGCACGATGAGTTACTGCCGCAACGAGTCACGGTCTGGTTTGTCCAGCCGGTCGCGGCAGGGGGTGGCGACGCCGACGCGAAATCGAAGACGGTCTGGATGGAGGCGATGCTGACCAATGTGGACACGCAGGTTCCCGAGGTCTTGCGTTTGGCATGGCTGATCGCTCGTGTGGGACTGGGGCACGAAAATGCCAACCGGTTTGTCGATCCCGGTCGTTTGCCGGCGGTCGCTTCTACAGCGTTGGTGCCGATCGTCTTGGCGGCTGGACGTGAATTGGATTTGTTGCCTACAGGGGCCTGGCCCGTGCCGCAAGCCACTCAATTGTGGCTTCGCAACACCGCAGCAAAGCGAAGCGATATCATTCAGTCCTGGTGGCGGCAGTTATCCAGCGGAGAGACTCCGTTTCCCGTTGCGATCAAGGCTTTGGACCGGATGCTTCAGTCGGAATAAGCGACCCGAAAATGATGTCTGGCCGCGTAACCTGACTCTCCCTAGCCCCGCGCGGCAGGCTCAATTCCATAAGCGGTGCGATTGAATTAAACTGGACTCTCAATAGAATGTCTACCTCCATTTGCTCCTGCATCTTTGGACCCATTGGACTCAAACTCAATCGAAGGGAATTACTCCGTGACCGTTGCAAACAAAGATCGTTACCTATTCACAAGCGAATCGGTCAGCATGGGACATCCAGACAAGCTTGCCGACCGCATCAGCGATGGCGTTCTGGATGCGCTGCTGGCACAGGACCCTGACAGCCGTGTGGCTTGCGAGACACTGGTGACTACGGGACTGGCAATGATCGCGGGTGAGGTTTCGACGACGGCTCAGGTCAATTACGCTCAGATTGTTCGTGATGTGATTAACCAAGTCGGTTACACGGATGACCAGATGGGAATTTGTGGCGATACCTGTGCCGTGATGGTCAGCTTGGATCCGCAAAGCAGGGACATCGCGATGGGGGTGGACGCTGCTGCGGGGAAGGACGTTGGCGCGGGTGATCAGGGGCTGATGTTCGGGTTCGCCTGTAAGGATACGCCAGAATTGATGCCGCTGCCGATCTCCTTGGCTCATCGGATTATCCAGCGACTGACCGAAGCTAGGTTTAACGGGGAGGTCGACTGGTTGCGTCCTGACAGCAAAAGTCAGGTGACGGTCGAATACGAAGGCCAGCGGCCGGTACGCATCGATACCGTCGTGGTCAGCACGCAGCATACGCCCGATGTTGATTACGATACGATCAAGGCGTTTGTGATCGACAAGATCATCAAGCCATTGCTGCCAGCGGAGCTGACTCCTGCGGATCCCAAATTTCATATCAATCCCACAGGTAATTTTGTGGTCGGGGGACCGCATGGCGATTGCGGCTTGACGGGAAGAAAAATTATCGTCGACACCTATGGCGGTTGGGGGCGACACGGCGGAGGCGCGTTTAGTGGGAAGGACAGCACCAAGGTTGACCGCAGCGCTGCCTACATGGCTCGGTACATTGCCAAAAATATCGTCGCCGCCGGTTTAGCCGAGCGTTGTGAAGTCCAGTTGGCCTACGCGATCGGTGTTAGTGAACCGGTCAGCGTGCGGGTTGACACGCAGGAGACGGGAAAGATCGCTGATGGTGATCTGTGCGAACTGGTTCGGGAGCATTTCCCCTTGACACCAGCGGGCATCATCGACCACCTGCAGTTGCGCAGGCCCATTTTCACCAAGACGTCATCGGGCGGCCATTTTGGCCGCAATGAGCCTGAGTTTTTGTGGGAACAAACCGACAAGGCAGCCGATCTGACGGCGGCTGCGGAGTCCCTGGTGCAAACGGCGTAAGTACCGGGACATGCGTGTTGCTTGGATCACCGACCCTCATTTGAACCATGCGGACCTGAAAGCGTGGGAGCATTTTGTCGCCTCCCTGCGGCAGGAATCGGTTGATGCAATGCTAATCACCGGCGACATTTCGGAGGGTCCGGACGTCGCGTTTCAGTTGGACCGGCTGGCGTCGGCATTCATCGGTCCGATTTATTTCGTCCTGGGCAACCACGATTTTTACCAAAGCAGTGTTCAGGCCGCGCGGCGAATGGCGGTCGACCTGTGCCGCAAACGTGCGAACCTGACCTACCTGACCGATTCGTTCCCGGTGAAAATGGCGCCGCAGGTCGCGATCGTGGGCGAGGATGGCTGGGGTGACGCGACGGTGGGGGATTTTGAACGCTCGCCTGTAGTCCTTGCCGACTTTCAGTTTATCGCCGATTTTCAGTCGTTGATGCCCGACGAAAGGAAGCGAAAACTGCAGCGATTCGGACAGGAAGCGGCAGATCGTCTGCAGCCCAAACTTGTCGCTGCGTTCAAACAATCGAAGGTCGTCGCGGTGGCCACCCATGTACCTCCGTTTCGTGAGGCGTGTTGGTACCAGGGGCGAACGACCGACGACTTGTGGGCACCCTTTTTCGTCTGTGGGCAAATCGGAAAAGTGTTGGAAGATAGCGCGGCGGCTTTCCCGAATCACGAGATCGTAGTTTTCTGCGGCCATACGCACCATCGCGGCGTGGCAAGGCTCCGCGATAATCTGACCGTTGTCACCGGGGATGCAATGTACGGCAAGCCGCAAATCACTGGCCTGTTGGAAATATCAAGCTCAAGCTGCCGCTGGACTTGGGGTTAAGGATCGTGCGTTCGGCATTGATCACCGGCATCACGGGACAGGATGGAAGCTACCTGACCGAATGGCTGTTGCGGCAAGGCTATGTGGTTCACGGCACTGTCCGACCCAACCGACCCACGGGGCTGGGGCCGCAGGAAAGATTGGCGGAACAAGCATCGCCGTATGACCAACAACTACATTTGCATCCGTGCGACCTGAATCATTGCGAGTCGCTGCATGACCTGCTGGACAAATTAAAGGTCAACGAAATCTACCATCTGGCGGCTCAGTCGCATGTCGGTACCAGCTTCAAGCAGCCGGTCTTGACTTACCAATCATCGGTGACAGCTACGCTGTCATTGTTGGAAGCCGTGCGGCACCTGACCCCACGCCCAAGAGTTTTGCATGTCAGTAGCAGCGAGATTTTCGGTCACGCGGACCAGTACCCCTTGGACGAAAACAGTAGGATCCACCCTCTCAGTCCCTACGGGGCCGCAAAAGCCGCTGCGACGCAGTTGGTGCAAGTGTATCGTCAGTGTTACGGCCTGCATGCTTGCAACGCGATCTGCTTCAACCATGAATCCCCGCGTCGCCACCCTCGCTTTGTTACCAGAAAGATTACTCGTGGTGTCGCGGCAATCCGGCAGGGTCACGCCGACCAGTTGACGTTGGGGAACGTTGATGTTGTTCGCGATTGGGGCTACGCCCCTGAGTACGTCCAGGGCATGTGGCGAATTCTGCAGCGAGACCAGCCTGAGGATTTTATTTTGGCGACGGGGCGTGGGCATTCGGTACGTGAATTCTTGCAACTGGCCTTTGCGGTCGTCGATTTGGACTATCGGAAATTTGTAGTTTCTGATCCCCAGTTGGTGCGTCCTCAGGAACCACCTCGAGTCGTCGGCGATCCCAGCAAGGCCCAGCGTCTGCTGAGCTGGAAGACGGAGGTAAGCCTCCAGGACCTTGTGGAGATCATGGTCGGCCATGACCTGCGGGAAAGCTGCCGGTAATCGGTTTGACAGGGCGCTGTTTCGGGGCGCGACCAGAGGAAGCCATCGATTTGGCACAAAGATCAATCCGCAGCACGTGGAGACCCAAGCCGAGGGCTTCAATCCGGAGGCAGTGCAAATGCTCCTCGATGGTTTGGCTGAATACTCCCTGAATGCACCCCGGGCATGAGACAGATTTTTTAGATAATGGATCCCGTCGGCCCAGCGCGTGATGCCAGCGAAGCGTGCCGCCCTTTTTTTGCTGCGGACGAGGCCGGTTTTCGCTAAGAACCGCCGTCACTTCGGCATTTGGCATGCTACCATAGGACCTGCGGTCGCCATCTTAACCTTAACACATCTTGTACCCTTGAAGGCTTGTCCGATGATTTCATTTTGTTCAAAACGTTGTTTTTGGATGCTGGTTCTCGCTGTGGGGCTGATCCGAAACCAGCCGGTTGCGGCGGAAGAGGCCCCCGTGCTGGCACCCCCCCCATCCCCATCGCTGGTTTCCATTTTTAATGGCAAGGACCTCAGCGGCTGGTCGGGCGATCCACGATTGTGGTCGGTTTCAGAGGGCGTGATCCGCGGCGAAACGACGCCTGAAAACGCCGCCAAGCGGAATACGTTCCTGATTTGGCAGGAAGGCCGGACGAAGGACTTTGAACTACGCTGTTCCTTCCGCTGTAACGCGATCAATAACTCGGGCATCCAGTACCGCTCGAAGCATTTCACCGACGCTTCAGCACCTAATCCTTGGGTGCTGAAGGGCTATCAGTACGAAATCCGCAACGAAAACGTATTCCCCAACGTTTCTGGCTTCATCTACGACGAAGGTGGCTCGCGAAAGCGGATCTGCCTGACCGGCCAGCGGGCCCGATGGGACCAGGACGGCAAACAGGTGTTGGCCGATGATCTGGTTACCCAGCAGGAATTCAAAACGCTGTTTCGTCTGGACAACTGGAATGACGTCGTGATCATCGCCCGCGGGAACCATATTTTGCATTATCTCAATGGTCGTCTGATCTTGGATTTCACAGACAACCACCCAGAACTGACGCTTTTGGATGGCCAACTGGGGTTCCAATTACATGCGGGTAAGCCGATGTGGGCGGAATTTAAAGATGTTC
>SLFV01000364.1 GCA_007124075.1 Roseimaritima sp. | reverse complement strand
GTGTCGTCCAACTCGCGACAATCGGCGTGCAAGATTTCAATCCGCTCGGCCGATTGCGTGGCGGCTGAATGGAACTGAACGATGGCGACCGAAGCCGCATCGGGAGTCGCCTGCAGCAACACACTGGAGACTCGCACAAACAATTCCATGTCGCTGGTGCTGCTGATAATCAAATCAGGAAGGCGGGCAAGCGTATCAATGCGTCGTGCCGCATCACGAAACCCAGACCTGTGCAACGCCTCGCGATTAAACGCGTGCTCGGTTAGGTGGTCGGGTTCCACGTCCGCCTGTTGCAGGACAGGTCGCAAGGCCAGTGTAAACGTCGTTTGACCTATGACAAAATGTTCTCCCGGGACAAGCTTGAAGCGATCACGATGTTCGCCATGAAAGAAAACCGGGTTACGCGCGGTATCAAGTTTCCTGACAACCAGCGAACCGTCAGGCTGGGGGAATAGCAATGCGTGACGACGAGAAATGCGATCATCCCACTCAACCTGCCACGTCCCCGATTGGCGTCCGATGCAAATCCCAGCGGTCGGCTGCTTACTGCGCCCAGCCGAATCGATCGCAGCGGGCAATGTCCGCCTCCAGCGATCACTTTTTTGTGGTCCCTGAGCGATCAGATCCGACATAACGCAGTTCCGCTAATTAGGGGTGGCATAGACAGGAAAACAGGGCAACCAGTTCCACTTTGCTTTGCAAACACATACAGTAGTGCTTTTTAAAATAATCGGAACCTCCATGGTCGAGCGTGCGGTCGTTCAATTATTTCGCGGATCCGGGCAACCCTTCCAGCTAGAACACGTTGACTTGCCCAACGAACTGGAAGTGGGCGAAATCCTGGTTCAAATCAGCCTAGCCACCATTTGCGGTTCGGATTTACATACCTTCACGGGACGCCGGGATGCCCCCACGCCTTGCGTTCTTGGGCACGAGGCCGTTGGTGTGGTTCTCAGCAGTCGTCGCCCAGGCGTGGTTCCCGGGGATCGGATCACCTGGACCTTGGCCGACGCCTGCGGCCATTGCCCACGGTGTATCGATTGGAACTTGCCCCAGAAATGCGAGCGGTTGTTTAAATACGGCCACGCGGCGTTTGCAGACAATTATGGACTTAATGGCTGCTATGCTTCTCATATCGTGATTCGACCAGGTACGGCGGCCTTCGTAGTCCCCGAGAACTTGAGCGATACGGTCGCCGCGCCCGCAAACTGCGCGTTGGCGACAATTATCAACGCCTTGGAGCAGTTGCCAAAACGCTGCGATCGTGTGCTGATTCAAGGAGGCGGACTGCTGGGGATCTATGCTTGTGCCTGGCTGGCTCAGCAGGGGATCGCGGAAGTCTACTGCGTCGACTTGTCTGCACCGCGGCTTGCACAGGTCGCACGGTTTGGCGGCATCCCGCTGCGCATCGACCAAACGCCACCAACGGTTGACCTGGTATTGGAGGTTGCCGGAACATCAGCGGTTATCCCACAGGGTATCAAGGCTTTGCGGCCCGGCGGGCATTATATTTGGGCTGGAATGGTTCACCCGGAAACTGCTCTGCAGTTGACCGGGGAAGCTGTGGTTCGCAAGTGCCTTACGGTGCGCGGGGTTCACAATTATGCGCCCCCGCACCTGCAAGTGGGCCTGGAATTTTTGCTTGCCAATCAAGAGCGGTTTCCATTCCAGCAATTAACCAGTCCCCCTATGCCTCTTGGCCAACTGGACGCGGCCTTTAAGCGTGCGGCACAGCAGAAATGGCAACGCGTTGCAGTGCAGCCCTGAGTAACAATCCGCCAGATAGAAAGTGAGCCAAAAATGTCTAAAATGCTATCGCTCCCCAGTTACCTTCTTGGCCAGCCAGTGAAAGGTCAAGCTTGGCTGGACGTTTCCGATCCCTTTACCAGTCAACAGGTTGGGCAAGTTGGCACCATTTCGGCTGCACAGCTTGACGATTGCATCGAACAGCATCTGGCTTGCCGTGTTCTGTTAACACGTTACGAACGCAGTCAGATTTTGCGGAAAACCGCCAGCCTTCTGGAGTCTCGACGAGAATCGTTAGCGCGACTGATCACCGCCGAAGCCGGACTGGCATTGCGCGAAACCCGCTATGAAGTTGGACGCGCCTGTGACGTTTTTTCCTTTGCAGCGATGGAAGCGCTGCGGGACGATGGGCAAATTTTTTCGTGCGACGTTTCCCCCACTGGTAAAGCACGCAAAATCTTCACCCTCCGCGAACCCCTTGGCCTGGTAGCGGCAATCACTCCTTTTAACCACCCCCTCAACCAAGTTGCCCATAAGCTCGCTCCGGCGATAGCGGCGGGTGCGCCGGTGATCCTGAAACCTTCTGAAAAAACCCCGCTGACTGCGGTGCGGTTGGTGGAACTGCTGTACGAAGCGGGCTTGCCCGGCGAAATGCTTAGCTGTGTTCATGGCGGATTGGAGGATGTTACGCGTCGCCTGGTTCAGGATCCTCGTATCGATCTAGTCACCTTCACCGGTAGCGCTGCGGTTGGCAAGGAGATCGCGCGAACTGCGGGATACAAGAAAACCTGCCTGGAATTGGGGGGACATTCTCCGTTGATTGTTCTGCATGATGCCGATCTGGATTTGGCCGCGAAACTTGCTTGTGAAGGCTCATTTCGCAACAGCGGCCAGCGGTGCACTGCAGTCCGGCGTTTGTTAGTCCATCACAGCATCTTGGAACCCTTCACTAGAAAATTCGCCGAGTTAGCGAAAACCTATATCTGTGGTAATCCGGCGGATGAGGCGACCGTTGTGGGGACGGTGATCGATGAAACCGCAGCCGCCAAGCTGCAACATGCTGTCGATGATGCGGTTAAACGGGGGGCGGCCGTGCTGGCTGGCGGTCAGAGGAAAGGCGCACTGATGCCGCCGACGATTTTAAGCAACGTCTCGCGAACCGCACAGATGGCGACGCAGGAGTGCTTTGGACCGCTGGCCCCAATTTTCGCGATCCAGGATTTAGACGACGCGATTGAATTTGCCAACGCGACCCCGTACGGCCTTTCCAGCGGAATTGTTACCAACAGCCTGCCGGCGGCCCTGCATGCAATCAAGCAAATTCGCGCAGGAACCGTGAATGTCAACGAAATCCCAGGTTACCGTCTGGAACTTAGTCCGTTCGGTGGTATTAAAGACAGCGGCCTGGGAATCAAAGAAGGCGTGATCGAAGCAATCAAATTCATGACGACGGTCAAAACCTATTCACTCCCTTGGTGATCCTGCATCGGGTGCTTCGTTGACGGAACTGACTACTTTGTCAATCAAGCCGTAATCGCGAGCCTCTTCGGCGGACATGAAACGATCACGCTCGGTATCCTCCTCGATTTTCTCCAAGCTGTGACCAGTGTGCTTGATCATGATTTCGTTCATCTTGCGCTTCACGCGGCGCAACTCCTGTACGTGAATTTCGATTTCGTGCGCAGTCCCTTGCATCCCGGCCAACGGCTGATGAATCATGATCCGAGCGTTTGGCAATGAGAATCTTTTTCCGGCAGCCCCCGCTGTCAACAGCACCGCGCCCATCGATGCGGCTTGCCCAATGCAATAGGTGGCAACGTCGCACGAGACGAATTGCATCGTATCGTAAATCGCCATTCCTGCAGAGATACTGCCCCCAGGGCTATTGATGTACAGGTGGATGTCGCTCTTGGGGTCATCGGATTGCAGGAACAACATCTGTGCTACCAGTGCGTTGGCGATATCGTCGTTAACCTGCTGGCCTAAGAAAATGATACGATCTTTCAGAAGGCGGCTGTAGATATCGTAGGTGCGTTCTTCACGACCACTTTTTTCGATGACGTAGGGAATCGGAGCCATGTGATTTGATCCTCGCTTAAACCGGAGTGCTGTTAATTTTCGTCTTCTTCAGAATGGGGTTGACCGCGCAAAATATCATCAACCAATCCGTATTCCTTGGCCTTTTCGGCGGCCAGGAAGAAATCACGTTCGGTGTCCTTCGCGATTTTTTCGACTGGTTGGCCCGTTGCGTCGCTGAGAATCTGATTCAGCACGTCACGATAACGGAATATCTCCGAGGCTTGGATTTCAATATCGCTGACCTGGCCACCAACGCCTCCCATTGGTTGATGCACCATCACGCGACTGTGCGGCAAACAGTAGCGTTTCCCTTTTGTTCCCCCTGCCAGTAAGACCGCCGCGCCGCTGGCCGCTTCGCCCACGCAATAAGTTGCCACGGCACACGACAGCATTTTCATTGTGTCGAAGATAGCCAACGTCGCGGTGACGCTGCCGCCCGGGGAGTTGATATAAAAGTGGATGTCTTTGCGGCGATTTTCGCTTTGCAGATACAGCAGTTTCATCACCAATTCGTTCGCGTTGGCATAGTGAATTTCACCTTGCAGGAACACGATCCGATTCTCCAGCAGCAAGTCACCAAGCGTCATCTGACGTTGACGCTGGTACGACTGGTACGAGTGGCTGTTACGAATCACCCCATCATTCATAAGGCTTTCCTT
>SLFV01000051.1 GCA_007124075.1 Roseimaritima sp. | reverse complement strand
TTACCCTCCACGGCTTGCTGTGAAGATTCGTGATCCGCAGCGATATCGGCACCCTCGGATTCCCAGGGATTGGCCCATTCGCCCCAGCACTCCAGATAGTCACGGTACGCCTGAGATTGATCCGCGCGTTGTTGCAGCCATTGATGCGTTTGATCGACCAATTCAAGCTCGCGGTTCAGTTCGATCTTCCCCGCAATGACGCAGCTGCGCAGAAATACGAAGTAAGTGTCTAGCACGTCACAGCGACAGTAATCGCTGATTTCCTGTAACTGTCCCGCCTCCCACATCTCGTGAACCTGGTGTCCCTTGGTCGCCATCTTGCCCGGTTTTCCCAGTAAGGTCGCGGCTAGGTCCAACCCCCCACGAAACCAGCAGGCACCAAAGTTCGTTAACCACTCGTGCAAATCCACGTGGCTGTTTTGGTTGTAGCGATTGCGGGGATGCGTGTATGCGGGCCCGCCACTGGCGAACCATCTTTTCAGGGGTATGCCGTAACGAAAAGCGGCCAATTCCATCACGGGTAGGTCAAACGAGCGTCCATTGAACGTGACCCACGTTGGACATTGATAATGCTCCCAGCCCCGCCAAAAATGCTGGGTCATGACGTGTCCACGGAACTGCGGTTCATCCAGCGAAACCAAATCAACCAGATTTAATTCGCTGTCGACCTTTGCTATGGCTATCGCTATCGGGATCTGAAACGTATGCGGAATAAAATCGCGACCGTTCTGTGATTCCCGCAACTCCTCCTGGAACCGCTGAACCGCTTCCGCAGGTTTGAACCCCTCGTCAGGGTACTTGACCGCCGCGATTAGGTTTCCGTCGGCAATGGTTTCGACGTCAAACAACAAGTATTCAATCTTTGTCGCGTTACCCAATCGCCTCTCTCCCGATTACGAATCGATCTGTCACAATATGCATGCCACCGGTCGTGAACGGAATCGCGGCACCACGGCAGCGCTGTAAACTTCCCTGCGATAACGTGGGAACCGCTTGTTAACGCTTTTCGGATTGTAACCAATTTCCACCCCAAAAAGCACACCCTATGAAACCCTTGATTAACCGTGATCGGTTGTTGGATCGATTCTTGCAATACGTCCAAATCGATACCGCAGCCAATCCGCACAGCGACCGCTATCCTAGCAGCGTGAATCAACTGCGTTTGGGCGAGCAACTGCTTGAACAACTGCGAAAGATGGGAGTCGAGCACTCCGAACAGGATACAAACGGGCTGGTTTGGGCAACCCTACCTGCGACCGACGGGGGGGGCAGTCCCACAGTCGCATTGATCGCGCATTTGGATACGTCCCCCGAAGCTCCCAGTGACAAAATCCAACCTCAAGTAATCCGTCACTATGATGGTGGCGACATCACGTTGGCCAATGGTCAGCAGATAACGCCGGTGACAACGCCGGAACTAAACAATTTAATTGGCTGCACGCTGATTACCACCGATGGTAGCACCTTGCTGGGTGGTGACGACAAGGCAGGGGTCGCGATCATTATGGAACTGGCGGAGCACCTGATGGAGCATCCGCGGTTGCCGCATGGGAAATTGCAAATTCTGTTTACTTGCGACGAAGAAATTGGTCGCGGAACCGACAAGGTTGACTTGGCGAAACTGGACGCTCACGTTGGCTACACCTTGGATGGAGGAGGTGCTGGCCTGTTGGACGTGGAAACCTTTTCTGCTGACGCCGTCAGCATCGTCCTGCTGGGCCGTAATATCCACCCCTCGATCGCCAAAGGGAGAATGATTAACGCCATTCGCGCGGCTGCTTGGTTGATCGACCGATTGCCTGTGGAACACCTGCCGGAGACGACGACGGGGCGCGCCGGTTTTTTGCATCCCCACCACCTGCAGGGCAGTGTCGGCGAGGCAAATCTGGAATTGATTTTGCGGAGTTTTGAAACCGCGGAGCTAGATCGCTACTACCGAATCGTCCATGATCTGACCCTGGAAGCTCAGAACCGGTTTCCAGGATTGCAGGTCAAAATCGATCGGTGTCGTCAGTACCGCAACTTGGCTGATGGCTTACGTGAGGTCCCAGAGGTGATTGAATTCGCCGAACAAGCGTTTGAGAATCTGGGTCGTTCTTGCCAGCGAACGATTGTTCGAGGGGGAACCGACGGTTCACAACTAACGGAGAAAGGTTTACCGACCCCTAATCTTTCCAGCGGACAGCACAACATCCACGCCACCACCGAATTTGCCTGTTTGGATCAGATGAGTGCGGCAATCGAACACTTGATCGAATTGTTACGACTGTGGAGCCAGCAGGCAAAGTCCTGATAACCGCTGCCAGGTCGACTACCCAGCGGCAACGTGGTTATCTTTTACGCAACGCTGCTGTCCGCGCCGTGTGACCTCAAAGTCCTGAGCTTGGGTCGGCGAGCGAGGCTCAAATCTGTTTACTTTGAATCTCAAAGGAACCTTTCCTATGTCTGATAGTGTCATTGATGCTGCTACCATTCGCTCCGCAATCGAGGCGATCCCCGATCCTGAAACAGGCCGTCCAATCGGGACGATGGGGCAAATCGGCGAGATTGAGGTCGCGGGGAAGCAGGTTTCCGTCTCGCTTGGCTTGGCGACGCATTCCTTACCGATCGCCGCAGAGTTTAGCGAGCGGGTCCAGTCGGTCATCGTCAGCAAGTTGCCAGGCGTGGAGGCTCAGATCAAGATTCACCCGCATGCTCGGCCACCGCTAAGGGTTGGTCAGGCAGGTTTGCGAATCAAGTCGGTGATCGCTGTCGGATCCGGCAAAGGAGGAGTGGGCAAAAGCACGGTGGCTGCTTCGCTTGCGGTCACATTGAATCAGATGGGGGCAACGGTCGGTCTGATGGACGCGGATGTCTACGGCCCCAGCATTCCCCATTTACTGGGTTTGGAGGGGAAACCCGAATTGACGCCACAGAAACGGATCGTGCCGGTCTTCTGCGGAACGATTCCGGTCATTTCCATGGGGTTCTTCATTGAAACCGATCAAGCCGTTATCTGGCGGGGACCGATGTTGCATCAGTCGATCTCTCAATTCTTGGTCGAAACCGACTGGGGCGAATTGGACTACCTAGTGATCGACATGCCGCCAGGTACGGGTGATGTCGCCTTGACTTTGTCGCAAGGCGCGGTCCCGATTGCAGGGGCTGTGGTGGTTTGCACGCCACAAGAGGTTGCGTTGTTGGACGCGGTCAAGGCAATCAGTATGTTCCGTACCGTCAAAATTCCGCTGGCGGGGATGGTGGAAAACATGAGCGGATTTGTCTGCCCAGATACTGGTAAACGCTACGATATTTTTGGCTCGGGAGGCGCTCGAGAAAAAGCCGAACGGTTGGCGATTCCGTTCTTGGGTGAAATACCTATCGATCCGGTGCTTCGCGAAGCTGGCGACGCGGGCCAGCTAGCCGATGTGCTGCGATCCGATGCAAGGGCCAGAGCCCCGATGGAAAAAATTGCTCGATCTCTGGTTCGTCATTTCGCCGACAGCGCGGCGGCTTCGCCACCGAAGCCGCAACTACCAACGCTGTAACGCTGCGTTTTTGCCAACCATGGATCAGGTCACAATAAGGATTCGAGTACCGCAAACCCGCCTACCCCGCATCGAAAAGTCCTAGTCTGAGCGTTAGGGAAGGATTCGCATGCGCGATTGACGGTGGTTTCTGCTGCACAAGCAATGGGGCAGGAATGTTAGCATCCGCGGCTCGCCAAATTAAAAAAACCGCACCGTGTTGCCACCGTGCGGTTTATCTTGGCAAGCAAGTTAGTTGTCAACGAACTAGCCGCTGGTCTTCTTCTTGGTTGCGGTCTTCTTAGGAGCAGCTTTTTTAGGAGCAGCTTTTTTAGGAGCGGCTTTTTTAGGAGCGGCCTTCTTGGTTGCGGCCTTCTTAGGAGCGGCCTTCTTAGGAGCGGCCTTCTTGGTTGCAGCTTTTTTAGGAGCGGCCTTCTTAGGAGCGGCCTTCTTGGTTGCAGCTTTCTTTGGTGCAGCTTTCTTTGGTGCAGCTTTCTTTGGAGCGGCCTTTTTCGGGGCGGCCTTTTTAGTTGCAGCCTTTTTAGGAGCGGCTTTTTTAGGAGCAGCCTTCTTGGTCGCAGCCTTTTTCGGAGCCGCCTTTTTAGGAGCAGCTTTCTTAGGTGCGGCCTTCTTGGTTGCTGCCTTAGTTGCCTTCTTCGGGGCAACTTTCTTAGGAGCACTGGTCGCCTTCTTCTTGGCCATGGGTTTCCTCCACAGAGAACAAGTGTGACAGGACTTTGTGTTTGGCGAACTTGTCCACTCCAAACCACGGCCACGCCTGTCACCCAATTAGTAATGATCGACTCGTCTTCACCACGATCAATTCCACGAACGTAATTGACAACGGATCAATCCCAAACAAACTTCGCGTAACTTTACGAACTTCTGCAGTATTAGCAACATCTTTTCCACAATTTTTTGAGCGAAAAAGAGCGTTGCGTGCAATAGCGAAAGTGGCATTTCACGCCACGGGCAAGGTTCAAAATCGTTGCCACC
>SLFV01000274.1 GCA_007124075.1 Roseimaritima sp. | reverse complement strand
TTTTTTTTTTTTCATCCCAAAACGATGGTGGCGAAATCGGACGCGTCGGATTTGCCGGTTCGTTTCAAGGCCGAAATCGACAGACAAGGAAACGGGAGTTGGGAAGACTACTCGACGTTTGAACTTCCTGCTGAGGGATATCTTTACCATCTTTTGCCCGACGAGTTTTCTGCCACTTGGATCAGATTTTCGACCGATCGCGATTGTGTCGCCACGGCCGTTTTGCATCAAACCACCAATCGCTTTCTCGATGCCCAGCAATATCAAACGTTGTTTGCCGGACTTGCGGACGTGAACACCGCATCAACCAACCAGGCGCTGTTATTTCCTGCCAAAAGGAATCGAAACTTAATCATGATTGATAGGGATGGCGATCATTATGAATTCACCAAAGACGGATTCGATTTTCAGATCGTAAAACCCGACCAGGAATTGGCCAGGCGGTTGCTCGTCAAACCTGAGTATACGGTCGACGATGCATCAGTGATCCTGAAACATCGTGGCAAGCGGTTGCGATTGCCCAAAGGAGATGCCGCCTATGATCAACCGCTGGCAAGTGGATGGCCACGCGGTTCGCGGGAAGTCCAATCCGAACGGCACTTGGCAAATATTCACGGAACCTTTTACGAGGTTCCGTTAATCCTCAATGGCCAACCACCGGCGTTCGAGTTGATGCGACCGGTGGCGAGCCATCGAAAGCGGATCAGCGATTTTTGTTCATGGAATGGCTTATTGGTTATCGCAGGTGTCGAACCGAATGCACCTCGCGACGATCATGTGTTTAAAGACAGTTTGAATCGAGTGGGGCTGTGGTTTGGGGGCGTCGACGATTTGTGGAAACTAGGAAAACCGGTCGGGATGGGCGGCCCGTGGAAATCGTCCCCTGTTTCCGCAGGAAATCCTTCCGATGCTTACCTCATGACTGGATACGATAAGAAATCGCTAACGATCCGTTCGGACGTCGACACTCAAATCATTATCGAGGTTGATATCGACCATCAAACCGGATGGCATCGTTATCAGTTACTGGACGTCAAGGCAAACAAACCGCTAATCCATGAGTTTCCGGACGCGTTCAGCGCCCACTGGGTTCGTTTGACTTCAACAGCAAATGCTGTGATCACCGCGGAGTTTACTTATCAGTAGGACAGAATTAATGAAAGATGCTTTGAAAGAGATACCCGCGCGATTGGATGTTCGCGAGTCTATTGTTTGCCGAATTGCGTGCGTCGCTGCGTTCGGTGTTGCGATGCTGCTGCTCGATTGGCCCATGGTGTCGGCTGCGGAGTCGGAACGTCCGGACATCATTTTGATGATGGGCGACGATCACGGATGGGAAGAAACCCGATACAACGGGCACCCATACGTGCATACGCCCGTGTTGGATGAAATGGCCGCGACGGGATTGCGGATGGATCGATTTTATGCCGCCCACCCTTCGTGTTCGCCGACACGAGGCAGTTTCCTGACGGGACGACATCCCAATCGGTTTGGGACCTTTGCGCCTGGTTGGTCGATTCGTCCCGAAGAAATCACGATCGCGCAAATTCTTGCAAGAGCAGGGTATCGTTGCGGGCATTTCGGCAAGTGGCATGTCGGGCCGGTGAAAGCTGATTCGCCGACCAACCCAGGTGCAATGGGGTTTCATCAGTGGGTTTCGCACGACAATTTCTTTGAACTCGATCCGCCGCTTTCGCGAAATGGGGGACCGCCCGAAGTGTTTAAGGGCGAAAGTTCGGAAGTGATTGTGCGCGAAGCGATCCGGTTTATCGATGAATCGAAACGCTTCGACTCGCCCGTTTTTGTTGTCATATGGTTCGGGTCGCCGCACGAACCTTATAGCGGGTTACCCGCGGATTTGGCGTTATACGATGACCTACCGACAAAGTATGGAAAGAAACGCGTAAAACTGACATCCAACGAAACAGGTAGACGAGTTGAGCGACCGCAGGGCGAAGTGTTGCGCGAGCGGTATGCGGAAATTACTGCAATGGATCGTGCGATCGGCATATTGCGAGATCACCTGTCCGTCCGCTCGATGCGTGATAACACGTTACTGTTTTATTGTGGCGACAACGGAACGTCCGCAGATGGATCACTGGTAACGCCGCACCGAGGTGTGAAAGGCCAGGTCTATGATGGTGGCACTTTGGTGCCGTGCGTGGTTGAATGGCCCGCTAAGTTTCAGGAGTCGATGGTCAGTAAGCTGAATGCTTCGACAAGTGATTTACTGCCGACACTGTGCGCTATCACCGGTCAGCCGCTGCCGGATCGGCAATTGGATGGTATCAACCTGTTGCCAATGATCACCGCTGGCAAGGACCAACGCGATCAACCGATCATGTTTTGGAATTTTAATACTGCTCGCTTCGCAAAGATCGATCCAACGCCCTGGATTGATCCCGAACTGCAAAAGGGGACAACGCCCCTGGTGAAGTTAATGGGCAAGATTGCAACCCGGAACTTTACGAATTGGCATCACCCGGAAATCACCGAGGAGGATTTTCGCGGGGCGCGAGCGATCGTCGACAATCGCTACAAGTTGGTGATTCACGACCGAAAAGATGGTGATGTAAAAGTCGAACTTTTCGACTTGCCTTCGGATCAGGGAGAGCAAGATAACCTTGTGACCGAACTTCCCGAGGTCGCGGAACGTTTGTCAAAGGAACTGCGATTGTGGCAAGAGTCGGTGCTTCGCAGTGTTCGCGGAGAGGAAACGAGCGGATGAGTACCCGGGAAGGGCGGGCAAGAACACCCCAAACTGGTCCGTCGTCTTTCGAATTAAACGAACTGTCAGGTAGTCGCAGATAGGCGAACGTCGCGTGGAACACGCTTGCTAGTGGGCCGAGAAGGAATTAGCCTTCCATGGAAAAGGTCACCTAACCTCGGAATTGCAAGCGATTTTGGGGCTTCGTACTGGACACAGGCAAGAATGCCTGTGCTCCCGGTGGCACAGACATTCCTGTCTGTGCGGCATTGTTTACTTCTCGGCCCACTAGGAAGTTCGCAGAAATGCTTCCAAGCGTGTTGCAGCAATCGTTGGTAGTTGATCTTTAATTACCAATTCCCCGATCAAGCTGAGATCCAGACTGTGGGGTGACAGGCGGCAAACGACAACCCCCTTTCGGTCGGTCCCAGACATCCAAGCGAACTAGAAATGCCGAGTTCATCCATGCAATGTACGTAGAAAAAGCGATTGGTAGATTCTTCGTATAATCGAATTGCGTAGGATCATTAAATAAATAAACTACTGATTACACCTTGAGTTTGCTTACGAGACCTTCCAGTAAAATCTCGCATGATCCACATCTTGAAATCCATGATGCATCGCTTCCGAAACGTCCCCACCGCGTTAGCGATTACATCCGACGCCGATTTTTCTCTGTTGTTGCGGAAAGAACTGGCGCGTCACCAACGGCGCGCAGACGGGTTTCCCTTCGCACTGTTATCAGTCAGAGCTGACCGCCATGACTCCCCCCAGTTGGCGAAATGGATAACGAAGTTGCGAAATCGGTTACGCATTACCGACGAACTAGGACATTTTCAGGGAGCAATTGGTGTCCTGTTGCCGGATACGGATCGCGAAGGGGCTTTGCATGTAACGGACATTGCCTATCGCTACGCGGAATCACTGGGACTGAAACTGCGAATCGACGTGAGTGTCTATCCCTGGGATGACGACATTGGCGGAACCGCACATCAGCCATGCGATGTTTTAACCAAGTTGACCGATCGTCGGGGGGGATTGAGAACTGAATCGGGTGAACCAGTGGAATCATTGTCCGAGCCCGTCGCTGCGGTCAGTGTTCAACCCCTGCGTGGTCCTTTAAGCACACCGTTTTGGAAGCGAGCCATCGATCTTTCTGCGGTTTTGTTGACTTCGGTGGTAACCCTTCCTTTGGTGGTAGTCCTTGCGTTTTTGATCAAGCGGACCTCGGAGGGACCGGTTTTTTTTACTCAGCTTCGCGAAGGCAAAGACGGCAAGCGGTTTCGCATCTACAAGTTCCGCACGATGCGTCCCGATGCCGAAGCGTTGAAAGGAGAACTTCGGAAGTTTAACGAGCAGGATGGGCCCGCGTTTAAGATGCGAAGGGACCCCCGTGTGACTTCGATTGGCTATTACCTTCGGATTTCTTGTTTGGACGAACTACCGCAATTGTGGAATGTTGTACGGTGCGAAATGTCCCTGGTGGGGCCTCGCCCGCTTCCAGTTGACGAGTCCGTGGCATGCAAGCCATGGCAGCGGGAGCGGCTACGCGTGCTGCCGGGCATCACCGGGATATGGCAGTGTCGCAAAACTCGCGATGTGTCGTTTGACCAATGGATGAGGATGGATTTGCAGTACGTCGCACGATCCAGTTTCTGGCTTGATCTGCGTCTGATCTTGAGAACCGTCGTTTTAGCCCTCCGGCATCGTGGTTCGGCGTAGAGGTCCGAACGGATTCGGCTGGCGGCAGCGCCCGACTGACCCTCGGTTAGTTGAAGCGGGGCGGAGTCCGATAAGAATTGACCTAGAC
>SLFV01000563.1 GCA_007124075.1 Roseimaritima sp. | reverse complement strand
TCGGCAACGATCCGACGCGTATCCTGATTGTTCGGGTGCTGATTGATGATTCCCAAAACATCACCGATCGTTCGAGCTCCCTGTAAATCGATTTCCAGTTCCGTTCCATCGGGACGCGTGATCATGAGCTCCGGCCCGCCGGAAATCAGGGGGATCCCCTGGCCGTGTCCCAGGGAACGGATCACGGTCTGCTCGGTTGCCGACCGAATTCCCAGCATGGTCGCGGCCCGTCCCCCATTTTCACCGACCGAATAATCAGCCCCGGCTCGTAAACCCACGATGTCAATGCGGCCCGACGGGTGCAGAGCCGCACGAACATCCGCACCACTGCGATTGATAGCGACGATCACATCCCCCAGCGTTTCGGCGGCCTCCAGGTCGACCTCGTACACCTCGCCCTGTTGTTCAATCCGAAAGCCCGACGATGCATCAATCGCCCCATCACTGATCGAGTCCAGGCGAGTCGATAGTGTTACCTGCGGCACCAAACCACCTGCGGTCAAGGGGGGAGGCCGCAGGCCCTCCGGATTTAGCAGCCCCAGATCCCTAGCCATTGCCCCCCCCGGCGGATCAGCAACCGCAAGAACGCCGGGCAATCCGTCGGCATACTGGAGCGTAAAACCATCATCGTTAATGTTCACCTGCAATTGGCGGCCCCCCAACTCAATGGACTCCAGCATCGTCTTTAGGTCACCAACGGTCGCCGCATTTGACAGGTCAAACTTCTGCCACTGGCTGCCGTCGGACAACCGCAGCCCGCCCGTTTGAATCCCGCGTCCCATATGCGTGTCAATTAAACGTGTCGTTTCGTCGACTACCGCCTTCAACGGCTCGCCGCGCACCAAAGGGTCCGCGCTGCCCAAAGCGTCCTGAACCTGAACCGTGATTGGCACAACCGTGTCGCTGGCACCCTTGGTCTGAGCATAAGCGCTGTTGCCCGTGAACAAGACGGTGCTGCCTTCTGCCCGAAACCCTTCCGCAGAGTGAAGAACACCAGCCAGCAGGGGGTGGCTACGGAAGTTAGCGTTCCCGGCTGCAATCACTTGCTCCAGGTTTTGCCGAATTCCAACAGCCAACGCATCACGTTCGTCGCGGGACAGAACCCCCTGCGCAGCCTCCACGGCTAATCCGCGGACGTCGATCAAGGCATTGTCGATTCGGGCCAATGCTTCGTCGGTGGTCCTGTAGAAAGCGGAAGCCTCTTGCGCGTTGCGCACTAACTGTTGGCCATAACGAATAGAATTCTCCAGCCCCATCGCCTTGTTGGCAGCGATCGGATCATCGCCGATCTTATTGACCCGCCGACCCGTGCTCAGTTGATCATAATAAGATTGCAGCGTGGTCTGGTCGGCAGCCAATTGTCCCAGCATGCGGAACGTCTGCAGGGGCACGCTAATGCGTGTCCCAATGGTTGGCATCACAGTCATTGGGGTATGCTAGCCAATAATGTTTTTGATGAGTATCTATTGATCCAATCGTTTATTCGGCTTGTAGCGAAACCTTGCATCACATTTCTTCGTCGCTCCGCGATTTGCCTCTGCCCTTGATGACCACGACAAAATTTCGTCCGCCGATGATCTTAATCGGCACAACCAATTGGATGCGAACCGTACAACGGGGCGAATTCACGTGCCCTCAATGTGGCGGCCTCCGCAGTTACCGCTTGCGAACGCGGCGACCCATGATGACGTTTTACTTCTTGCCTCTGGTGCCGATCGGTCCCTGTGAATGGATTTTGCAGTGCCAAGATTGTCGCCAGAATTGGGACCCCTCCATTCTGCGTGTCCATCACGTTGGGATCGACAACTTAGCGGCTAACATGTCGCCGTCGGAAAATTTTCAAGACGAATTGCTGCGGGCAATGGTCTTGATGGTGATCGATCGGGGCAGAATCGCGGAGGACGATATCCAGGGGCTGATGCGAATTGGCAGCGAGTTGATGGGGCGGGGCGTTCATCGCGACGAACTGGGTTGGATTTGCTCCTCGGCATATCAGAATAAAATTCCGATCGAAAACTACCTCCACAGCATGATCGGAAACTGGACGGACGACCAGCAACAAGTCGCATTACATTACTTGTTTCTCACCGCCACGATCGGCGAGGACCTGACGGACCACGCTGCGAAAGTCCTGGCCAAATACCAGAAAATGATCGACCTCAGCGAAACAGAGTTTCAGGAAATCGTCGAAGCAGCGGTCCAGTTTGACGAAACGCGCGAGAGTTGATGCTCGCTAATCTGATTGGCAATGACAGCATCAATCAGTTCCTTATCGGTCCCGGGAAACCGTTGGGGTTGCCCCTTACAAACAGCTTTCAGCGTGCGTAGAAAGACCACGGGCGGGGTCTGCCCGAGATGTTCCGTGACAAGCTGCGTGACAAAATCATGCTGAACGCCGCGATGGGTCCGCCAACAACCATGGTCAATCCTTTGATCTTCATGCCTCAGTGGTTGGTTGTAAACGTAATGCCATGCTAGCGTTTCGCCACTGCCGGACGGAATCATCGCTGGTTGCCGCAAGTACAACGAATCGTCGGCCTTTCCCGTGAACTGTTCCTCTGCATCAAGAACTTTCAACGCGTCTTCCAGATCACGCACCTTGATCAATTCTCCGTGGACAAGATTCGGCCGCGAACGCTCAGCGCGCTCGGTCAAGCCCAACGGAAGGTAGCCTGGAAATTCTCCCAGATTGAATAATTTTCCCGGAATCGAGACCCGTTCAATGCGTTCCAGTCCAAACGGAAGCAAAAAGGGAAAACGACATTCCTGACGCATCAGAGTGCCGTAAACAAAAATTTCCCCGATCGTGGCGGACATCAAAAAAGCCATCCGTATTGGGGCATTGGGCCGTCGACCGGGCGAGAGGTCTGCGCCATCTCCCAGCCTGGTGGTCTGTTAACGATTAACATTAGCGTAGTGGAAACAACGTACTGCTGCGATAAAACGCTACCGTTCATCTTGTGTGATCCCAGGCCAGTCATCGGTGCGGAACGGGGTCAGTGGCAGATCGTGTTGGTTGTATAAATTGACAACGGGGTTTTCAGCCCATCCGTAACGAACCGCAACGGGATCAGGCACCAGTTGGCTAGAAACCGCGATCCTGCGGTCTGGCAGTATTTTCGCCATGGCCCAATGGAACTGCCGGTCTTCGCCCGCAATCGAAAAACCGACGGGCTCCGGAACATCAAAAGCTCGCCACCCATCGCCAACATGGTCGAAGCTCAAGATCAGCCGCTTCCCGTCACGTTCCATCGACTGATAACGGGGGCTTTGAAAATGCAGGTCGAAACCGTAGTCACGCGCCAACGCGATGCGTGCCAAGCGTCTGCCCACGGTGTATTTGTCGCGCGGATGAATATCCCGCGCTTCGCCACGATCAATAATCACGGCTTGGCCCGTATTGGGCAAACGATCCAGCACCATCGTTTGCGCCTCGCGCAGTTCCGCCCAGCTACTTTCGCCGGGTTCGCTAGCCTCGCTGCGAAAGTCCGCTAGCTGGACCCAATAGAATGGGAAGTCGCCCTGTCCCCAGACGTTCCGCCAATGCGAGATCAAACGTGGAAACAGTTCCCGATACTGATAAGCCCGGCCTGCGTTGGATTCGCCCTGGTACCAAATCGCACCGCGAATGCCATACCCTCGATGAGACGCCAGTACCCCATGGTAAATGTTGGCGGGACGCTGTTGGCCGGCAAGCCGCGTGTTGATTGCCTTGAGTTCCTCTTGCTGGTTATCCGTTAAATCATCGCGTTCCCTCAGTTCCGCGGAAGTGGCAGCCAAAGCCTCCCAGCGTTTCAGCAGAGGACCAAATAGTTCGGGCGCATCTTGCAAGGCCTCCACCGGTAGGAATGCCTCTGCCGCAGCCCCACCCCACGAGTTGTTGATCAATCCGATTGGCACATTGAGTGACTGGTGAAGCTGGCGACCAAAGAAATATCCCACCGCCGAAAACTCTCGCACCGTTTCAGGAGAACACTTGATCCAGCCGCAGTCCTCGTGCGACCAAACCGGTTGCTGCCGTCCCACGCGCGGAAAATTAATGGTCCGAACGTTCGGGTAGTTCGCCGCCAGCACCTCCAATTCAACATCTTGGCTCCTGCCAACCGTCCAGGCCATGTTGGACTGACCGCTACAGACCCAAACTTCGCCCACCAGGATATCGTCCAGCGTGATCGTATTTTTGCCGCGCACCTGCAACGTGAGGGGATCGCCAAGGGTCAACGGTTGCAGCGTCACGGTCCAGTTGCCCTCCGCGTCCGCGACCGTCGTGTGTTGCTGCTGGCCGATGCGCACTTGCACTTCTTCGTCAGCGTCCGCCTGTCCCCAAATCTTCAATGGCTGATCGCGTTGCAAGACCATGTGATCGGAAAAAATATTGGGCAGGCGAACGTCGGCAACTGCAGACGCGGAAAAAAACCAGCCCAGCATCAGGGCGCACCAGGAAAGGTCGCAGCAGGCAGAAACGGGGAAACAGCGTCGATTCATCATGGTTAACGTCCAAGTTGGGAGGGGAAGGAAAC
>SLFV01000126.1 GCA_007124075.1 Roseimaritima sp. | reverse complement strand
GGGATCACCACCATTCCCCAGTTTCTGGGCGATCGGTTCAGCGATTCGACGATGTTGCTGACCAATACGCTTTTCATCCTGGCTTACATGGTGATTCTGCTACCGATCATTCTGTACACCGGAGCAACGGGGCTGAAAGGTATTTTGAATGTTTCCGAGCTTACGGGGATCCAATCGCAGACGACCGTCTTATGGGTGCTAGTGTGGTTGATTGGTACGATCGGTTCAGTCTACGCGATCTTTGGTGGCTTACGTTCGGTTGCTATTTCCGACACCATCAATGGGATCGGGCTGCTGATCGGCGGTGTTTTGATCTCCTATTTGGGACTAAAGTTCGTTGGTCAGGGCAATCTCTGGCAGGGGCTGGAGACGTTGCAAAACGAACACCCGGAGAAGCTTAAATCGCTCGGCAGTGCAGAGACCTCGGTCCCTTGGCCAACCTTGTTTAGCGGGGTTCTGCTGCTGAATCTGTTTTACTGGACGACCAACCAACAAATCATTCAACGGACCTTAGCCGCCAACGGCCTGGCAGCGGGGCAAAAGGGGGTTTTGTTAGCGGCGACCTTCAAAATCCTCGCCCCACTCATCTTGGTTCTGCCGGGAATCATTGCGTACGCCCATTTTTCAACCGGTCAAGCTGGACCAAACATCGAAGCCGATGATGCCTACGGAACATTGGTTCGCATGGTCTTGCCGCCGCCTTTGACCGGTTTCTTCGCCGCAGTCATCGTCGGCGCAATCCTGAGCTCGTTTAACTCAGCCCTCAATGCCACGGCGACCCTTTTCAGTTTGGGGTTCTATCGCAAGCTGATTCGCCCCGATGCAGACGACCGGCAAACGATTCGTGTGGGTCGAATCTTTGGTACCATCATCGCGATCTCTGCTATGACGATTGCCCCGTTGCTGCAAGGTCAGGAAAGCATTTTTGGTTACTTGCAAAAAATGAATGGACTTTACTTCATTCCAATCTTTGCAGTTGTCTTGATTGGAATGCTGACACGTCATGTACCCGGTTGGGCGGCCAACGTGGCCCTGGTTGTCGGCGTAACGACGATCGCTCTGGGTTACTTTGTTCCGCCATTGGCACAGCGTGTGGAACAACTGCACGAATTCCATTTTCTTGGCGTCGTCTTTGTCGGTCTGATCGTGTTGATGTTGGTCCTGTCCCTGGGCAGCAATCCCCCCGAACCAAAGCGCACGGCCCGCCCTCAGGTCAACGCTCGTGGCTGGTCAGCAGACGGAATTGACATGACCCCCTGGAAGTACGCCTATCCCGCGGGTGGATTGCTGATTTTTATTGTGGTCGCAATCTACCTGTACTTCGCCTTCTAAGGAATAAGCTCGTCCCAAATTAGTGATGCCCGCGCGGCCCTCTTTGGCGGACAATCCAAAATGACATTTTTGTGTAGGGTAGTGGGGCGTCAAGATTAAATTTTCCGGTTGTTAAAGGGTCAGGAGTCAATTGCCGGAACGGCCCTTCGGGTGCTTCGCGCAATTGACTCCTGACCCCTTAACTCTACTCTAACCTGATCCCAACGACCGTCGCACCGGACGAAAACGCCAATGACCATGGGCTCCACGTATCCTGCCGATTCAATCTTGCTTGGCAAACTGAACGAACACCTGGCTCGCCTCTACCCGCAAAACGACAACGTTTCCCTTGCGCGAGCGATTTCTGACTGTTTTCCCCGGCTGGCCACGACCGGTCAGCCCCCTGCTGCGGACCTGTGGACGCAAGCGGACAGCATTTTGATCACCTACGGCGATTCCATTCAATCGCCCGGTCAGCCAGGTCTGCAGACTCTGTATCAGTTTTTGGACAAGCATGTTGAAAACGACATTTCCACGGTTCATGTTCTACCGTTCTGTCCGTACAGTTCCGATGATGGATTTGCGGTGATCGATTACCTGGCGGTTGCCCCGCGGCTGGGCAACTGGCGGGACCTGTCGCAAATTGGCGCACGTTGGAAGCTGATGGCCGACTTGGTTTTGAATCATGTTTCGTCCCAAAGCGCATGGTTTGACAATTATGTCCATGGTCTCAAACCTGGCAGCGGATACTTCTGCGAAGCGGCCGTCGACGATGACCTCAGCCGCGTGGTCCGCCCCCGAACGTCGCCGCTGTTGCGACCCACCGCGACGGCTGGCGGTCTGAAGTATCTGTGGTGCACGTTTAGCCATGATCAAATCGATTTGAACTTCGCTAACCCGGCTGTCCTGCTGGAGTTCATCAAGATCATCGCTTTCTACCTTGACAAGGGGGTTCGCCTGTTTCGCTTGGACGCCATCGGGTATCTCTGGAAACAGCCAGGAACAACCTGCATTCACCTACCGCAGACACACGAAATGGTTCGACTGTTACGGACCGTGGTCGATCATGTTGCTCCGGGAACCGTCTTGATTACGGAAACCAATGTTCCTAATCATGAGAATCTGTCCTACTTTGGCAACTGCAACGAAGCCCATGTGATCTACAACTTTAGCTTGGCTCCATTGGTCGTACACGCCCTGCTGACCGGTTCATGCCAATATTTGCAGCGTTGGATGATGAGCATGCCGCCTGCTCCGCTGAATTGCACGTACTTGAACTTTACGGCCTCGCATGACGGAATCGGGATGCGCCCCGCCGAAGGGCTGCTGTCTGATGAAGAACAGATCCAAATGCTTAACGCGATGCATCGCTTTGGTGGACGGTTCAGCTCCCGCCGGACCGCGGATGGCAGCGAAAAAATCTATGAAGTGAATATCTCCCTATTCGATGCATGCCGTGGTACCGTTGCCGGAGCCGATGAATACCAAGTGTCTCGCTTCCTTTGTTCTCAAACCTTAATGATGGGGGTAGAAGGCATCCCTGCGTTTTACATTCACAGCTTACTGGCCACACCCAACGATGAACTGGCGGTCCAGCGGACGGGGATGCCACGTTCGATCAATCGTCACTCCTGGGATGCGGAGCGTCTGTGGCGGTTGTTATCTGATCCCGATTCCATCCAGCGGCAAGTTTTGTCAGAATTGCGACGCCGGCTCCAAATTCGTTGCCAACAACCCGCCTTCCACCCAAGTGCGACACAATTCACATTGCACCTGGATGACCGTCTGTTCGGGTTTTGGCGACAAAGTAGCGACCGTCGTCAAAGCATCTTTGCAATTCACAATGTCTCTGATCAGCCGCAGACCTTACCACTTAGCCAACTAAACCTAATCTCTACCGATGCCTGGCACGATCTACTGGCTGGGACCACGCTGCCTGCGGAAGATGGTTCCCTGGTTGTTGCGCCTTATCAGTGCCTGTGGATCTCCAATCGCCAACAGGGGACGATGGCAAAGGGGCAGACAACCGTCGATTGAGACTATCAGGTTGGCGGGTTAACTGCCGCAGATCCGTTTGCATTATCCAGGCGTACCGCATCAGCTATCCGCAAGTAGATGTCGGGAACCGCACTGCTGATGCGCGACCAACTGGGAATAAACGGTGCTTCAGCGGCATTCCGCAGAAAGTCCTCGCCCGCCGAAATAATAATTTGGCTAAACAGCTCGACTGTCGCTTCTTCTTGATGCCGGTCCAGCGTTAACCCGCTCATCACCGCCTCATTGTAATAATGATCAATCACATCCAGTGCGGTGCGGTAATAACATGCCTTGAGTGTGCGAAATAACGACGGCGACTGGACGACCCCCTCAACTGCTAGTTTGCGGAACAAGGCCTTGCAAATATCGTTAGCCATACGATGCAACCCCCGCCCAGGGTCCGATTCCGAAACAGGTTGGTGTTTGTGATCATAGGCATCAGCAATATCGACTTGGCAAATCCGATTCCAGGAACAGTTGCGATAAACCTCCGACAAAGTGCCAATTTCTAATCCCCAATCACTAGGAATTCGCAGCGATGGCACCAGATCGGCTTGCATCCCGAACTCACCTGCTAATGCGTAGCGGAAACTACCCATGAAATCCAAATAGTCGTGACGTCCTAGCACATCTTTCAATGCACGGATCAGCGGTGTTACCAACAACCGAAAGACACGCCCATTCAGTTTGCCCTCGGCCGCGCGATAATAGTAACCCTTGCAGAATTGATACTGAAACGCGGGATGCACCAGCGGATACAGCAGGCGAGCCGGGATGTCACGACTGTAGGTCAGGATGTCACAGTCATGCAACGCAATCGCCGCCGCTTGCCCCGACGCCAAAAAAAATCCGAAGCCATACCAGACGTTACGGCCTTTGCCCGCTTCACGCGGGGCAAGTGCCAACTGCTGCAACTGCCGATCGATCTCTGTTAGGCGAGGACCATCATTCCACAAAATGAAATGCTCTTGCGGCAAACGCGAAAAAAACTTTCGGGCTTTGTCAAACTGTTGTTGGTCGGCTTGATCCAGGCCAATGATCACCTGCCGAAGATACGGTATCTTGCTCAATTCGTGCAGAATCGGCTCCATCGCGGGGCCTTCTAATTCTGAATACAAACAGGGCAACAACAAAGCCATCGGTGCTTGCTTCGAGTAACCCAGCAGTTCCGGTGCCAGCCAGCG
>SLFV01000439.1 GCA_007124075.1 Roseimaritima sp. | reverse complement strand
TTGCCAGTAGCCTGTATCACCTGGGTCGTCTCATTACTTATTTGATCGCGGGCACGATCGCCGGAGCGATCGGCGGTTTTGTGGAACTGGGTGGAAATGCGATCGGAGTCCAGGTTGCCGCGGCGCGGGTCGTGGGCGTGATCATGGTTGGGATCGGTGCCTGGAAGTTGTGGCGTCTGTATTTTGGGCATCCGATCAGCGGCGTTGGCGGTTCGGGTAGTCGGATTGGAGCCCTGTTGGTACGGCTCCGTCCGCTGATTTTCCGCTTGCCACCGGGAGGGCGGGCGTTGGCGACCGGGTTGTTGACCACACTGTTGCCATGCGGTTGGCTGTATTTGTTTGCATTAGTGGCTGCTGGCACCGGCACACCTGTGCTGGGTACATTGGTAATGTTGGCCTTTTGGATTGGAACGGTTCCCGCGTTGGTCAGTTTGGTCGCGGGGACGCAGTTATTATCACGACGGTTCACGCGTGCCGTTCCGGTTGGGGCTGCGGTGTTGCTGATCGTCACAGGCTGCTTTACCGCTGGTGGTCGTGGCTTTGCGGGGTTAACCTCGTTAACCTGGATCGACGATCCGGCGGTGCGGTCCTTTGATCCGCAGCAACAAGGGGGTGCCGACGGAGTGATGGTCGGGACGATTGTCCAACAACT
Organism: Roseimaritima sp.; assembly: GCA_007124075.1. Lineage (GTDB taxonomy): Bacteria > Planctomycetota > Planctomycetia > Pirellulales > Pirellulaceae > Roseimaritima. The sequence continues at coordinate 14,958 of SLFV01000439.1, read as the reverse complement.
CCGCGAACAGGACCTGCCATGCTGCACGGGTTCAGGCAGCGGCCCCCAACTACCCACTGCCGCAGCAGCGGTCGCTCCCATTCCGGAGAGCGGCGATGGGCGTAGACTGCCAACCGCCGTTATGAAGTGACACCTGAAACCGTCGCCCGGAAGTGTGCTTTTCCTGTTTCGATTTCGCTGCGAGAGATAGCTCCATTGACCTCTTCGTTACCGATTGATCCCGACGTTGACAAATTAGGTGCGAAGACCACTGTGGCGTCGGTATCCGCAACTTCGGGGACATTGGAAGAGGGGCAGCAGCGTCCCTGCAGCCATTGCGGTTTACCCACATCAATCGCAGTCGCGGACGACGGTCCGATTTTTTGTTGCAGCGGATGCGAGGGGGCCTATCAACTGATCCACGGCTGGGGCCTGGACGATTATTATGCCTTGCGTGATCAGGTGGGCAGCACCAGTAGTTCGCCATCAACCGGAGAAAAGTCTCGTTACGATGCATTTGACAGCGATGCTTTTTTGGGTCTTTCGACACCGCAGGTTTTAATTGACGGCTCACAAAGTTGTCGTCTGGCGGTTCACGGCCTGCACTGTGCCGCCTGTGCTTGGTTAATTGAAAACGCCGCCGCACGGACCGAGGGTTGGCGACTGGCTCGGGTTCGCATGAGCGATCACACGATGCACGTCGTTTTTGATCCACAGCGAGTGAAGCTCAGCCAATTAGCTCGCCTGCTGGACCGTTTGGGTTATACCGTCGTTCCCCTGACCAAAAATCCGCAAGATCAATTCCAGCGGGAGAATCGTCGCTTATTGACACAGATCGCAATCGCGGGGTTTTGCGCAGCCAACGCGATGTGGATCGCAGTCGCGTTGTATGCAGGGGAAGCAAGTGGTTTGGCGGCGGAGCATGCAACGTTGTTTCGTGTGATCGGTACCGCGCTGGCCGTCGTGGCGGTTGGTTATCCTGGGCGAGTCTTTTTTATCGGAGCGTTCGCCGCATTGCGGATGCGGACACCGCACATGGATTTGCCCATTGCCTTAGGGCTGTCCGTCGGGGCGATTGCCGGAACCGTTAATGCGGTTTTGGGGCGTGGCGAGACCTACTTTGATTCCTTGGCGACGCTGGTTTTCTTTTTGTTGATTGGTCGTTGGATTCAGTTTCGGCAGCAGTTTCGCGCCGCGCGATCGATTGATTTGTTGTTGCGAATTACCCCCGCACATGCAAGGCGTGTGCGAGATGATGGTTCAACGGAATGGGTCATCGTTGACGCGATTCAGGCAGGCGAAACGGTTCGTGTTGCGGCGGGAGAAAGCTTGCCTGCCGACGGCATCGTGACGCACGGGCATTCGATGCTGGATCGGTCGCTGTTGACTGGGGAAAGTGCGCCACTGACGGTGCAGCCCGGCGAAACCGTTGCGGCCGGGACTGTCAACCTGGTGCAACCGATTGATGTGCAAGTGGTCGCAACGGGGATCCACAGCAGGATTGGCAAAGTGATGCAGGCCGTTGAACTTGCCACAGCAAAGAAGCTCCCACTTGTCCAACTGGCGGATCGTGTCGGCGGCATCTTTGTCGTCGTGGTTACGCTGCTGGCGATCATTACCTTGGGCTACTGGGCGCAACATGATTGGTTTGCCGCGACTGATAACGCGACCGCCCTCCTGATCGTGGCGTGCCCGTGCGCCCTAGCGATGGCAACACCGCTGGCGATCGCGGTTTCCCTGGGCCGTGCGGCGAAACGGAAGATTCTGATACGCGATGGCAAATCATTTCAGTTGCTGGCCAGGCCGGGAGTTGTTTGGTTCGACAAAACCGGCACCTTGACCGTAGGGCGTCCAGAAGCCCAGTGGCTTGGGGGGGATCGGCGCGCGCTTTCTGCGGCGGCGGCGATCGAACAGGGATGTCAACATCCAATTGCTGACGCCCTGGTGCGCTATGCCGCACGATTTAGGCTTGCCTTGCCCCAAGACGCACGCATGACACGGACAGTTGTTGGCGGAATCGAGGGGATTTGCGAGAACCAGGCCATTTTGATTGGCAGTTTTGATTGCGTTCATCGAGCCGATTGTCGGATCGATCCCGAATTCAGGGAAATGGCCAGAAAGTGTTTGGCCAGTGGCAGCAGTCCGGTCCTGATCGCGGTCGCCGGAGAGGTCCGGGCCGTCCTGGGGATTTCCGACGTATTAAAGCCCGAAAGCGTCCAGGTTGTGCAGTGGTTTCGACAGCGTGGCTGGGAGGTGGGCATTTTGTCCGGAGATCACCCGCAGATTGTTGAGCGTGTTGCCCAGCAGTTAGCCATTCCGGCGCAACAAGCCTACGGCGCGCTGACCCCTGAGGAGAAACTGGCCAGGGTCCGAAATGTTGTTCGCGGCAAACGTATCGTTATGATCGGCGACGGTGCCAATGATGCCGCCGCTTTGGCTGCGGCCGATGTGGGGATCGCGGTTCGGGGAGGCGCAGAAGTCAGTTTGCAAGCGGCTCCCGTTTTCGTCGCTTCGGGGAAACTGTCCAGCATCGCCGACCTGGTGGCCGGTTCCCGACGCGTTTCCACGTTGATCATTACTGGATTTACCGTCTCGCTGGCCTACAATTTGCTGGCTGTGTCGCTGGCAATGGCAGGCAAGATAAGTCCGCTACTGGCTGCGATCTTGATGCCGCTTAGTTCTGTCAGCGTGATTACGCTGGTCCTTACTTGGCCCACGTTTCCTCGGAAAACAATATGAGCGTCCTGTTTGTCGCATTGCCGTTAGCGCTGATGCTGGGAGGGGCCGCGATGATTGCGTGCGTACGCTGCATCCGTGCCGGTCAGTACGACGATTTAGAAACGCCTGCATTACGGATCTTGATTGACGACCGTGAGTGCGAAAATGTTGATTGACCACAGCTATCCGCAATCGACCTCAAGGCCGCAGGGGGGTGCCGAGCGGCCAGCATCTCGATCCCCCCTGGAGCCACACCAACGCTTGCAGGGCATGCGTGAGCTTCTGCAGGGAATTGCGCATCAAAGCCGCAATGCGCTGCAACGGATTCAAGCGAGTGTTGAGATGTTGCAGTGCGAACTTGACGCCCGGTCCGAAGCGGCCGAAGACGTCGCCAGCATCGCCCGTGCTCACGCCGACCTGCGACGCCTGTTTGAAGAACTGCACGCCTACACTGCACCGCTAAATTTGGAATCTTGTCGTAGCGACTTGCAGGTTATCGTGCGGAATGCCTGGGCAATCGTGCAAAGAAGGCAACCGCAGCAGGAAATTGTTTTCGGTTTGACCGCATGCTCGGATGACCCTAGCTGTGTGGTCGATCCCAGGGCAATGGAACAGGTTTTCGTGCAGCTTTTCGACAACGCCATGGCCGTCAGTCCGCGTGGTGGCAGGGTGAATGTGGTGTGCCGATTTGTTAACAAATTTGTCAAGAACGCGATGTGCGAATTTGTCGAAATCAGCGTCAGTGACCAAGGGGGTGGCTTTCAGGACGATCAGAAACTACTCGCGTTTCAGCCGTTCTTCAGCACCAAAACCCACGGAAACGGTTTGGGGTTAGCGATTGTTCAACGCATTATCAACGCGCATGGTGGGCACGTCGCCATCGGCCAGACCCATCAGGGTACAACCATTGAGCTGAGCCTGCCACGAGACGCTCGTAGGTGGACGCAGCCCAATGCTTCGAATTGCGGCGTGCAACAGCCCGACTCGTCGCTTGGTTGGTAAGCAGCGCATTGGCAACGCGACCGAATTCCTCAGGGATCGAATCTTCTGCCCCGGTCTCTTTTTCGGATCGGCCTAAAAGGCTATCCTCTAGTGAACGCGGACGCATCGGTCGTCTTTGATAAAGCGATCGTGTAACTCTGCAGGGCCAATAACGCACCCAACAGTCATATTTTTCCTAATCTTCACGAGCAGAACGAAAGTGATCGAAGTCAAAGTCCCCACGGTTGGCGAATCCATTACCGAAGTTCAGATAAATCAGTGGCTGAAAAGTGAAGGTGATTGGGTGGCCCAAGACGAAGATCTGGTTGAGCTTGAAACGGAGAAAGCGTCGGTGCAGATCCCCGCCCCCGGATCGGGATACTTACGGAATATTCGCAAGCAGGAAGAAGAGTTTGCGGAGGTTGGCGAGCTGATCGCGGAGATTGAACCCGCCGAGGCCCCCGCTGGTGGTCCGACCGAAAAGCAACCGCAGGCACCTGCCCCGTCCCAGCCGCAGGATCAAGATGGCGACGAGCCCTCGAAAACCCCGGTAGCGGCGAACCGATCGCCCCCTGATTCAGAGGCTCCCCCAGTCCCCCTTCAGAAGGTAATGCCTGCCGCCCAGCGTCTTTTGGATGAACTTGGGCTGGTCGCGTCGGCCGTGACAGCTACCGGGCCTGGAGGCCGTTTACTGAAGGAAGACGTACTAACCCACGTCCGCCGATCCACCCAGCCCGCAGCGCCTGCGCCGCTGACACACCCCCCTGCAATGGGCGCTTCGCTGCTGACAACCGGTCCGTCCGATCGCGGCGAAGAGGTCAAGCCGATGTCGATGATTCGGCGGACGATTGCGGCGCGACTGGTACAGGCACAGCAAACAGCCGCGCTGTTGACCACCTTTAATGAGGTCAACATGCAGCCCGTGATGGATTTGCGGAACAAATACCGTGATACGTTTCAGCAAAAGCATGGCGTGAAGCTGGGGTTCATGTCTTTTTTTGCCAAAGCGGCTGTCGAGGGTTTACGCAGGTTCCCTGCTGTCAACGCGGAACTGCGTGGCAACAGTTTGGTGTATCGCGATTACTACGATATTGGCATCGCGATCGGTGGTGGCAAAGGGTTGGTCGTGCCGGTTTTGAGAAATGTGGAAAAACTGGGCTTCGCTGCGATCGAACGCAGCATCGCGGAGTACGCCCAAGCAGCGTCCGCCAACCAGTTGCAGCCCAGCGATCTGGAGGGAGGCACCTTTACGATCAGCAACGGAGGCATCTACGGATCGCTGCTGTCCACACCAATCGTTAATCCGCCGCAGAGCGGTATTCTAGGTTTGCATTCGATCCAGGAGCGCCCGATCGCGGAGAACGGCCAGGTTGTCATTCGTCCGATGATGTACCTGGCGCTGACCTACGACCATCGCGTCATTGATGGTCGCGAGGCGGTGACTTTTTTGCGAACCATCAAAGAGGTCGTGGAGGATCCGGCGCGGTTGTTCCTAGAAGTCTAGTGCTCCGTTCCAATTCGATTTTAGGGGTGGAGCCGATGGATTTTAGGGTAGATGCTTTTTAACTTGCATCGGGCGTCGTCGAGCCGCATCTGCCAATCGACGGTTCGTTGCCTAGTGGAAACATCGTCAGCCCAAGCAGTGGTTTCTCGCTGAAGCGTTTCCATGCCTCCGATACGGCGGTTCAAAACACTTTGCCGCGTCATGCAACTGAGTTCATTCTCGGCAATGTTAAGCCAGTTGCCGTGCTTGGGTGTGTTGTGGAATTCGACACGCCTGGTCAAGGCAAACGCTCGCTTTGGCTTACACGCTTCGTAGAACGCGCCCATGGCATGGGTGTTGAGATTGTCACAAACAACAACCACTTTATCTCGATCGGCGTAACGGCCCTCGAGCAATTCCACCATGACTTCGGCCGAATCTACTTTGGTTTTCGTTTCTCGGATCACGACCTTTCGCCACCCCGCCAAAGGTTCCGCAAGCATGAACACGTTGGCCGAACGCTAGCTATCCTCAGCAGAACCGGCCTATTTTCCAGAAAATTCCCTTTAATCGTCAAAGTCGGATTCGCGACGTGCCGATATGACAGTCGGGCGGACGGACTGTGCTTCTGTTGGAGACTTGATATTTTCAAGCAAGCACAGGCTGTCTGAAAGGGGGGCTTCCGTAACGATGGTCATACCGCTGTGCCTGGGCAACTTCGCTCGGTCGCAGGAGTGGACTCTGGCAAGGAAGCCTAAAGATGAATCGTCGGCTGTTTTGTTGTGCCACATACCTTCAATTGCTGCTAGCGATCGTGATGGCGATCGGTTGCACACCAACGCAACCGTTCTTTCTGAACGAATCGCCCAATTTGCAGTTCTATCTTGACCGGGCGTCGGCAATCGAATACCCGGATGTGGATGTACCAAGTCTGGCGGACACGACCGAAGCGCTGCCGCCGCTGACGATCGACAACCATGAATTCGAGTACATGGATTTGACGCTGGAAGAGTGCGTTTCGATCGCGCTGCAAAACAGCAAGTTTTTCATCACGGTCGGTGGCACTGCGGAGCAACGCCAGAACGTTGCTGCGCAAATCACCAGCGGTCAGGCGGGCCAATTCGGATCCGTCTACGACGTTGCGATTCAGCAGTCATCCACGCAACCATCCGATCTGGCGATCGATGGCTTGGGCAACCGTCTGCTGCCGCGCGGCGCGGCGCGAGCCAATCAGGTGGGCGGGGTCGAGGATGCACTGGCGGAGTTCGATGCACAAGCGAGCGGCTTCTTAAATTTCAGCACCACCGATCGGGTGCGAAATGTTGGAGAAAACAACATTTTCAATCCGCAGCAGTTCCGAGCGAAGGACCTGACACAACAGGCTGCGATCAGCAAACGCACGGCGACAGGCGGCGTGGTGACGCTTCGTCAACAAACGATCTATTCCCGCAATAACATCGATGCCCCTTCGATTGCGCGGGCGACCCCGACCGATTACACCGCGCTGCTTGAAGCGCAGTGGCAGCATCCGTTGATGCGAAACCGCGGCACATTGATCAACCGGTTACCGGTTGTGTTGGCCAGTTTGAACGAGGACACTTCGCTAACCGACTTTGAGATCTCTGTACGAAACTTTGTCCGTGACATCGAAGTCGCCTACTGGGACCTCTACCTCGCGTATCGCAATGTGGAAACCGCGATGATTGGTCGCAACACCACCCAGGTCACTGCGGATTACGCTCGTAAAAACCTGGAAGGGGGCAAAGGCACAACCCAGGATGTTGCGCAGGCGGAGGGGCAATACTTTCAGTTCCGCAGCCAGTTGGAGTCGGCGCTTACTGGGTCGAATATTCCCGGGCTTGATCGGTTGGGGGTCTATGGAGCGGAGCGGCAACTGCGAGAAAAGATGGGGATTGCAGCGACCGATGGGAGATTGATCCGACCGGTCGAAGAACCTTCGATTGCGCGGATTGAATTCGACTGGCATGACGCCATCTGCGAGATGCTGCACCTGAGCCCAGAACTGCGAAATTCAAAAATCGAAATTCAGAAGACGGAACTGGAACTGATTGGGGCCAAGAATCGCTTGCTTCCCGAGGTGAACGTTTCGTTATTGTATCGTTGGGTTGGGGTTGGCGACCAATTGGGCCTGGGCGAGCGAACCAATATAGCCGCACCCAATCCAGGTTCCTTGGCTCTGTCGGAATTAAGCGGTGGAAACTACCAAGAGGTGGGCGCACGCTTGGACGTCACACCGACCCCTTTCGGTCAACGTCGAGCGATGGCGGATGTGCGCAACAAACAATTGATTCTGGCTCGGAATCGTGAATTCTTGCTAGAAAGAGAACGGCTGTTGGTCAGTCAGCTTAGCGATGCGTTTGGCAAACAACGCTCCCACTATCATCTGATCGAAACGACCGCGCAACAACTGGCCGCCGCCGACCGCGAAGTGGAGGCTCGGCTGGCGCTGTATCGCGGAGGTTTAAGTCCTGTCAACGAAGTGTTGCAGAGCCAATTGCGGAGGGCCGAGGCGCAGATTCGATATTACCAAGCATTGACCGAATACAACAAATCCATCAGCTACATTCATTACCTCAAGGGAACATTGCTTCACACCAGCGGTATCGACCTGGAGGAGGGGCCGTGGCCACGCAAGGCATACTGGGATGCGGTCGAACGAGCACGGGAACGCAGCGCGGGTAAGAAACTGCAATACGGCGTAACGCGTCCCAATGTCGTCCGTCGTGGCCCCGTGACGGGCGTCAATCAGGCAGACACCGCGGAAGTGCTGCTGCAGCCTGCGGGAGCTAGGATTTTGGACGAGCATCACGGTTCGCAGCCTGCTGTCGACTCGGAGTCCAGCGATGGCGTCCTGCCGACACCGTCCAGTATTCTGGACACGCTGCCCGATGAAGCGGAGCCGTTGGAGAATAACGCCAGCGGGATCACACAACCCGTCTCGTGGGAAACCGATGGTCAACCCGCCACCCAGCGACCCTCGTCAGGGAAGCTAGTCCCGGCCGCTGTGCAGCGACGCTAACAGCCCCTCCCGGTTCCTGGACGCAGGGAGGAATCAGGAATCGCCGGGAGTGCCCACTGCCGTCAGTGAAATCCCAGGGAATCGTTAGGGTTAAACGTCCGTAACATCTTGCGACCTTTATAAAGATGCCAAATATCCTGGGCCCCGGGAGGTTGCAACCGCCCGGCGGTGGGCAGCGAAACGGTTTCCAGCCCGTCGGTGATTACGATCACCTCGGTTGCATCCATTTGTCCCCGGCATGCCAGGGCCTGTTCATCCAGCAGGAAGCAGAGCAGTTCAGGGCTCAAGCCTTGATAGCCTAGTCGCGTCAGATGGGCTTGCAAGGATGTCGCCAGACGCTTCTGCGTTGCGTTCCAGTGGGTTGCGGCAACAGAAAAGATCTCGGGATGCTCCGCCTGCCACCCGGCATACATTGCGTAGATATCATCGACCGGCAGGTCCGCCATGTTGGCGACGAAGGCATGCACCACAGGCCCAGCGATGCCGATGTTGCTGTATCGGCGTTGTCCTAGGTCATAATCAAATCGGATCAGAAAACAGTCAACGGGACTGTGGTAGCCCGGCCAGCTTTGCCGACGCTGATCGATCAACTCCATCGAAGTCGGAGGAACCCCCATGTTTTGCGGCTGGCATAGCCACAAGGCCAATTCTGCTTCAGCGGTTGCCTGTTCGCTGCGATATTGAGGATCGATCCGCCCTTCCAGGTCCAGTTCCTCGGCATAACGCAGGACCCGCAGCCTGGCCGAAGGTTCCGCCGCCAACGCTACGAGGTGGTCCTTTCCTTCCTGATCGCCCAGCCTGGCAAGCGCTCCCGCAGCTTCACTTTGTACCCTGCGATGACGCAACTGCATCGCTTGGTGTAACCTGCCCAGGGCACGTTCATCACCGATCAACCCCAACGCATCGCACAGGGAAACGGCCAAAGCCGTTGCCTCGCCCAACAGGGCCTGGACTGTATCGACATCGTCACCAAACGATTCGGGCTGCAATTCAAATTTCTCCAGTTTGGCGATCACTCCCGCCAGGAGGTTCAGTAGAGCATCGCTACGATCGGTGGCGGGGTGCACGTCGGCAAGGTTTTCACGGGTCGCAAAATTTGCGATATCCAGCAGGGGGGATGCAACGCTGGGATGCTGCAACGCTGGCAAAACCTGCGGGAAAAAATCGCTCGGATTCCAATCGGTGTACTGCATCAACGGACTGAGAACCTGGCCGACCTCCAGCCAGCGAGGCGGTGGACGATCAACCAGCACTTTAGCTAGGATTTGCAAATGGTCCGCAGCTCGTGCCAACGTTAAAAGATGCAGCAGCAAATGCCGATTGGGCGCGGCAGGAGGCAGGAAGGCATCAATGCCATACAGCAACGTAGGGTTGACCGCCCGAATCGCGGTAGCCGCCGCTCCGCTACGCAATACGGACACATGGATTGCGTGCAACAAGCCTCCGATCACGGCGGGATCGCTGTGCGGCAGTTGGTCACGATTCCGCCAAAGCTGTTCGCACCAATTCGATAACTGCCGCTCCGGATCCTCCGCGGCAATGAATTGCATCACCGCAGCGGCATGGACGGGGTCGGGCTGTGGGACCAGGATCGTGGCCAACGAGTTCAAATCAGCTTGCATGTTAGGTTTCTAGCTTTCGTACAGAGGTTTGGTATTGCCCGCCGAATCAACCTGCCACTGTCGGTCATCCCCACACACATCGCGTGCGTGCAGACGTCCTGACTGTCGTACGTTTCCAGATCCGCCAGCAACTTGCCAAATGGCAAAGCGAAACGACCTCCTGAACACAACGCCTATCGAAATCCGTTCGGAAAACTTTTCGCTCGAGCGAAGCGGCAAGATTTGAGTTATCATAAGCCTTCGTCGTCGATCCATCCAACCTACCCCTGTCGTTTGACCAGGAGCATTATTGATGAGGCCGTTTGTCTGGATCTGTGGATTTGCCATTGTCACACTGCTGTGTAGTCTGCAACCGGCTCGCGGTAATTGGCCGGAATTCCGTGGTTCGCAGGGCGAAGGGCACGCCGCCGATGCGCAGATCCCAACCGCAATTGGTGCGTCCGTTGTTCAGTGGGAGATCGACCTACCCGGTAAGGCGTGGTCTTCGCCAGTCGTCTGGGAGGATCAGGTCTGGTTGACCAATGCCAACGTCGACGGATCTGAACTGTCGGTGGTGTGTGTTGATCGACGTAGCGGTGAAATCATTCATAACAAGGTCTTGTTTCGCGATGACGATCCCCCATTTTGCTATCCGGCTAACAGTTACGCCAGCTCCACGCCGGTGATCGAAGCGGGAAGGCTGTATGTCCATTTTGGAGCCACGTTGACAGCCTGTGTTGATACGGCGACGTGCGAGGTGTTGTGGCAGCGGACAGATTTGGAATGTGATCATCATCGCGGTGCTGCTGCCTCGCCGGTCCTGCACCAAGATCGGTTGTTGATTGCCTTGGATGGTTTTGACGTCCAGTACGTCGTTGCGTTGGAGAAAACGACGGGCAAGACCATGTGGAAACAGGACCGTCAGATCGACTACGAAACCGACAATGGCGATCAGATGAAGGCCTACAGCACGGGAACGGTCCTGCGGGCAGGGAAGCAGGAAATGTTCATTTCCCCTTCCGCGATGGCAACGATCGCTTACGATCCAACCGATGGGCGGATGCTGTGGAAAGTTTATCACAAGGGGATGAACGCGTCTGGACGGTTGCCATTTGACGGGAAGCGGGTCTTCATTACCAACGGTTCGGGCAGCATTGTCGCGGTCCGGATTGATGGTAGCGGCGACGTAACGGCCTCACACGTCGACTGGACAAACGGCAAATCGGTTGCCAAGAAAGCATCGCCCTTGCTGGTCGACGACCTGTTGTACATGACCACAGACGATGGATTACTGTCCTGCCGCGATTCGGAATCAGGTGAAATCATTTGGATCAAACGGATTGCTCGTGAATTTGCAGCATCACCCCTGTTCGCTGGTGGCAAAATATATTGTTTCAGCACTGAAGGGAAAATCATTACAGTCCAGCCAGGCCGAAAGGCTGAGGTGTTGGCGGAAACCACGCTGGGAGATGGTTTCATGGCAACACCGGCGATTATCGGTAACCAAATCATCCTCCGTAGTAAAAGCAAACTCTATATCTGCGGTTCGCCCTAGCAACGGCGAATCGATGACTGCGTTTCCCGTGCTTCGCTACCGGCCCGGCCCTGCGCCGCGGAAACCGCTGGCAGAGACCCGTCAAAAGGAGAAAAGCAACACGGCAGTCAGGACTGGTTCGAAAATAAGTTGCGGATATCTCAGCCCTTCCGTCGGACCTCTCCACACAATTGACGTGGGGCAGGTGCCAGGGAATTGAATGCGGCAACATATTTCTCAGCGAGTCGCAACATTGGATGTGTTGAATGTGTTAGCTTAACCGGTTAAGCGAGCGGCAGATAAGTGCCAGTGAAAGAGCACCAGCCCCTCCCCAAACCGGCTGCCGACGATGCCTGCCGTGCTAAGGGATCGGGTGAGGCAGGTCCGAATCGGCCGCGCGCCAGCGTCCCTGTTTTCCGCAGTCGTTTTTCTTCCCCGCCTGGAGGAGTCGCCTCGATGAATCGCCAGATTTTTTTCCCCGCTGCCACTTGGCTGCTCCTTGCCGGCCTACTGATGCCCTCGTTGGCTGGGGCAGGTGAATTCTCGACTTACCGGGGGGATAAGGAGCGGACGGGGGGGACCGAACAAGCGCTCTCGCTGCCGCTGAAGCCCGCTTGGATCTCTCAGGCACCCACCGCACCTCGGCTGGCATGGTCATCCGCAGAGGGCCGCGTGATGGAACATAAATTGATCGGGGCCCGGATCCGCTTCGACGATGCGTTTCGAACCGTCATCGCCGATCAGAAAGTCTACTTTGGGTCGACCGTCGATCATCAAGTCCACTGTTTGGACTTGGCAAGCGGCCAGACGCAGTGGACGTTCTTTACTGGCGGTCCGGTGCGGTTGGCCCCCACGGTCAGTGGCGATAAATTGCTGTTCGGTTCCGACGACGGATACGTATATTGTTTGCACAAGGACAGCGGGACGCTGATCTGGAAACGCCTGGTTGGTCCGCATGAAGAATGGCTACTGGCCCGCGGCGAAATGATTTCCAAGTGGCCGGTTCGGACCGGGGTTTTGGTTCACGAGGGGGTCGCCTACTACGGCGCAGGAACGTTTCCGCACGAGGATGTTTTCCTGGAAGGGGTTGAGGTCGAAACGGGCAAGCGTCTCTGGCGGGCCGACAACCTGAGTGCTCAGGACGCCGGTCGTGATGACCTTTCGCCACAGGGCTACTTGCTGGCAAGCGAAAATTATCTGTTCGTCCCCTCGGGTGGCTCGCTGCCCGCAGCGTTTGACCGCAAGACCGGCCAATTGGTCCACAAACGGAATTTCAGTTGGCGGACGACCGCCGGGGGCGTCGTGGGCGGTTCACGCGCAGTGCTGGCCGATGGCCAATTGTACGCCAGTGGCCCACACCATTTTCTGGCGATGGACGAAGCCAGCGGGGACACGGGCTTTGCCTGGATTGACGGGCGGCAGATGGCGGTCCAGGACCAGCAGGCTTACGTAGTGACGGGAACCCACCTACGACGTTTAGACCGGAACCCCTATGCTGTGGCCAGTCGCGAGCGTCACAAGCTGAGCTTGGACGTGTACTCGGCGCGGCGTTCACTGGGATCGGCAAAGGGCAAAGCCAAAGAAAAATTGCAGGCAACCATTGAGGAGGCAGAAAAACGACTGAGTGAACTGGAAAGTGTCGGGGTCGATTGGCAAGTTGAAATGGCAGATGATTTCGCGCTCCTCGTGTGTGCGGAACACGTGCTGGTGGGTGGCCCCGATCGGGTCACGATCTATCAAAAGGACGACGGTGCGGAAGTCGCTCAACTGGCCGTCGACGGTGAGGCGCGAGGGTTATCCGTTGTCGATGGCTATCTGTTGGTCAGCACGGACACAGGCCAGGTCATTTGTTTTGGTTCCCAAGCACCCCAAGCCACAGAAGCTCCAACGCGGCACTGGCAGGGTGGCAGCGTCCCCGATCAACCGTTGCCGGATAATCTGACCGAGATGGCAAGTGGAATTTTACGGCACAGCGGGGTGGGCAGCGGTTACGCGATTGTGATGGGAACCCAGCAAGGCGACCTACCGCTGGCCCTGGCCCGACGGAGCGAACTGAAGATCTACTGTGTGGAAGCTGACCCTGAAAAGGCGGAGCGAGCCCGAGAGCGACTGAGTGAAGTCGGCTTGTATGGTCATCGAGTCGTGGTGCATTCGTGGCCTGACGACCAAATACCGTATGCAAATTATTTCGCCGATTTGATGGTTTCCGAAACTGCGATTGACGACGACGGTAACTGGGCCTCGCTGCCGTCGATCACACGGCATCTCAAACCGCTGGGAGGTACCATCTGCGTGGCTGTCTCCGCAGCGGATGAGAACCAGGATCCGCAGCATTGGCAGAACCGATTGCAATCGTTGGACATTGCCGATCAGTCCCGGCAAGAACTGCGTGAAGGCTATGCAGTGCTGATTCGCGGGGCTTTGCCAGGTGCGGGCAACTGGTCGCATCAATACGGCAATCCGGATAATACTGCGGTCAGTCGCGAGACGCGTGTCGCAGGCGACTTGGGGGTTCTATGGTACGGCGACCCAGGACCCGACCAAATGGTCAACCGGCATGACGGGGCGGTCGGTCCGCTGGCGATCGATGGACGATTGATTGTTCAGGGAGAATGGTCCATTATGGCTTACGATGCCTACAACGGACGACATTTGTGGACGGTCGACAATCCCGAAGCGATTCGCACCGGGGTGTTTCAAAATCAAAACCCCGGCAACATCGCCGCCGCCTCTCAAGGTGTGTTCCATTTCTGGGGCGATCAGTGTTACCAGCTCGACTTGGAAACCGGCCAGCAACTTGCCACACATTTGCTGCCGAAGGATGCCCGGGGTGGCGAACATCAGTGGGGTTACCTCGCGATTCATGAAGGGATCCTGTTCGGGACCGCTACCAAACGGACCGAAATCGAATCGAAGAAACGCCGTCGCGGGCGGGCCACCGAAGATGCGACCGATTCTATTTTTGCGATCGATCTGGCCAGCGGGCAACACTTGTGGTCTTACCAAGGCAGCAGCATTTCTCACCATACGATTGCGATTGGTGACGGCAAGGTTTGTTTTATTGACAGTTCGATCACTAGTGAACAGCGGGCGGAACGATTGCGACAAAGCAAGGAAGGCCTGGCGGAATTGACCGGGGAGGCCAAGCAGCAGGCAGAGCGGCGTCTGAAGGCTGCGGATTTGCGGATGGCGATTGCGCTGCATGCCAGCAATGGTAACAAGCTGTGGGAACAACCGGTGGACGTGACCGATTGCAGCGAGATCGGTATTGGGGGGGGAAAGCTGACAATGCTGCTGGCCGATGGAAAGCTGGTTCTATGCGGTGCCAACGCCAATGGTCACTACTGGAAACAATTCATCGAGGGGGAATTCAAACAGAGGCGGATCGTGGTCCTGTCCGCCGAAGATGGTTATCAACAGTGGGCCAGGGATGCCAATTATCTGCATCGACCAATTGTGATTGGAAAGCAATTGCTGGCGGAACCGTGGAAGTACGACCTGGACACAGGGGAACAAATTACCAGAATGCATCCGATCACGGGCCAGACCGAACCGTGGACGATGATGCGAACAGGTCACCATTGCGGAATGGTGACAGGCTGCGATTCGGGCATGCTGCTGT
>SLFV01000333.1 GCA_007124075.1 Roseimaritima sp. | reverse complement strand
GTTTCCAGTCCTTCTCGGAGTCAGCAGCAATGGCAGTGAAAAGCTCAATCTCGTCACGTCGAGCCAGTTCCCACTGCGCCTCCAGTCGCACCCGGCGATCCCTATGATTCAGGTACGATACCAAACGCGAAGTTTCTGTCGCCGACCAGTCGCTGGCCAAAATCGACCGAACCTCGCCGACCAACGGATTGTTTTGCTGATCTGGGTCGAAAACTCTGTAGATCCTCCCCTTGCCGACGCCGTTCCAGCCATCGACCCAATCAGAAATCCAAATCGCGCCGTCAGGACCAAACGTCACATCGGTCGCCAGCACTCGCCAAATCAATTGGCTCTCATCTTCCATACGGTAGTACGCTCCCTCGGGCGCAAACCGCATCGCTCGAATACCGCTGTTGGCGGCCCCGCCACGAAAGTCGGCAACCAAGAATGTGTCCCTTAACTGGTCACCAAATCCAGTACCGGGATAAAAGCATAAGCCTGCGGGCCCATCGCCCAAATTAGCGATGGGCGGCACCACGTAAGCCGGTTGTTGCTCATGAAAAGGTTCCCAAATGCGATCCCGATTGTAGGGTCCGCGATCGGGTAGGTACTGGTAGTGCATCCTCCAGCCCGCGTCCATGCCGAGTAACACATTCATTAACCGCACGCGGTCGCCACTATCGCTGTTGTTGTCTGCAACGAAAAAATCCCCGAGATCATTAAAGGCGATTTCCTGCGGATTCCTAAACCCGGTCGCGACCACCTCCAGTTGGCTGCCATCCATTTCGCAACGAAACACGGCTCCGGATGTCGGATCCGACAATAGCTTTCCCTCGGGCGAGGTGACGTGGTAGCCGCGGTCCCCAATCGTAAAGTACAGCCTGCCATCCGGTCCCCGCAGCAGGCCGTGTAAGTCGTGGCCACGAAAGGCGACGCGGACTCCGTATCCGTCGGAAAGGACGATCGCCTGATCACTGACACCATCATCGTTCTGATCGACAAACTTCCAAAGCTTGGGGATGCACGTGGCGTAGACCTCCTGTCCCCGAACCAACAGCCCCGCAAGCGTGCCTTCCTCCAAACGATTAAAACCGCTCACTAGGGTGGTGACCTGATCCGCTTTGCCATCGCCATTGGTGTCGCAAAGACGTCGAATCCGGTCGATGTGCCGCGTGTATGCTTGTCCCTCATCGGGCAATAGACGCTTATGATATTCGACGCGATCTTGCACCGTTCGCGCGGCCAAATCGGCCAGCAGCCAATCCTTGCTATGTTCGCGATTATCGGTCACACCCTGGTTTTGGCGAAACGACTCAGCGAGGAAGACGCGTCCCCGGTGGTCCACTTCAAACGCCACGATATTAGCAACCAAGGGTTCAGCGGCGAACAATTCCGCTTGCAAATTATCCGGTAATTGCATCTGTTCCAGCGAAACTTTCCATTCGTCCGAGGCCCCCGCAACCTCCGGTTCCTGCTGGGCTTTGACCGACCCGCAGTGCAAGCACGACAACGCCCAGAGCATGACCAGCCGTAATCGTGCAAGGCGACGCTGTCGGCAATCGAGGGTGGCAGAACCGAGGGCTAGCAACTTTATCATCGAATCACAATCACTCCTGATGGTAAACCGCGTAGACGTCGCAGCAGAACGCCTGACCGACGGGCCATTCTATACAACAACGCAATGTCGGGCAGATACTGAAGGCCGTTCATTACTGCGAAAGGGGCGGCAGCACCCTACGCAACGCGGGTCTTGATTCGTATGCTTACAAAAACGCTGGTATTTGGACACTTTTCGCTGATCTCCAGCAACGGGTTCCCAAGCTTTGCCTGGGAATCCGAGGAATAGCAGGCTCTGCCTGCCGTCCCGTCGTGGATTCCAAGGGCTAAGGAGGCCGGGTCTGCAAGACCGTGCGTTCCGCGTCAACGTTTGGGAACGAGCGGTTGCGTACCGGCGATCAGCGACACGTGCCGTTATACGCCGCTGTGGCGTTTCATTGTCCTACGTCCCCAAGAGTTATTTGTTATGGCCGTTCCACAAGTCGTGATCGTAGGCCGTCCGAACGTCGGCAAAAGCAGTTTGTTCAATTGGCTGGCGCGGCGACGCTTGGCAATCGTCGATGATTACGAAGGGGTTACCCGCGATCGGATGGTGACTTTGATCGAGCACGAAGAGCGGTACTTTGAGCTTGTGGATACCGGGGGAATCGGGGTTGTTGATGCGGACAACCTGACGGCCGACGTCAAACACCAGATCGATCTTGCCCTTTCGTCCGCGGATGTTATTTTGTTTGTCGTTGATATCCGCACGGGGATCCTTCCGCTGGATGAGGAAGTGGCTGCACGCCTCCGGGCGTTGGACGTGCCGGTCGTGCTGGTGCTCAATAAAGCCGATCACGAGGAATTAGATAAGCAGGAGCATGAGTTCTTGAAGCTTGGGCGTGGTCGCGCGATTTGCGTCAGCTCGCTACAGAATCGTAATCGCGAGGAACTACTGGACCTGATTGTCGACCGGTTGCCCGAGGGGAGCGAGGGGGTACTGGAGACGGAACCGCAGATGCAGGTAGCCATTGTGGGGCGTCGCAACGTGGGCAAAAGCACGTTCGTCAACACACTTGCGCAAGCTGAACGGGTGATCGTCAGTGAAGTCGCTGGCACGACGCGAGACAGCGTGGACGTCCGGTTCGAATTGGATGGACAGTGTTTTTTGGCAATTGACACGCCGGGATTACGCAAACGCAAAAGCGTCCGGACCGATCTGGAATTCTACTCGCTGCATCGTGCGCAACGCTCCGTGCGGCGGGCCGACGTTGTGCTGATGTTTTTTGACGCGATGGAAACAATCAGCAAGTTGGACAAGCAATTAATGGGATATGTGATCGAAAACCATAAACCCGTGATTTTTGTGATCAACAAGTGGGACCAACTGCATGGCAGCGTCACTACTGATCGCTGGGTTCGCTATTTAAGGCACAATTTTCCCACCCTGACCTACGCCCCAATCGCATTTATCACGGGGCAGACCGGCAAGAATGTGAAGACGCTGCTAAATCATGCTCAGATGCTATTTAAACAGGCTCGCAGTCGTGTGACAACGGGACAGTTGAATCGGCTGGTCCAGGCGGCATTGGAAAAGCATCCACCACCGATGTATCAAGGCCGACGGCCCAAGGTCTATTATGCGACGCAGGTATCGGCACAGCCACCAACGATCGTGCTGTGGTGTAATGAACCCAAGGGGTTTGCGAAAGATTACCAGCGATACTTGGTCAGTGTTCTGCGTGATTACCTTTCCTTTGGCGAAGTTCCCATCAAGCTGTACCTGCAGCGGAAAAGTCGCTCCGAAGAGACGGCAGGCAGTGGTACGTGAAGGAGTGGGACGTATTCGGAGCGCTGGTCCGGACGATCCGGAGCTAACGGCAACACAGCAGTCAAGTCGACCGCCGGAGCGTTGGGGGCGGGATGCACACGACCCGCAAGTTTGGAAAAATCGCGCGTCGAAATCGACCTTTTTCGGGTTTAGGTTCCATTCCTGCTGATTCGCCACCGCGACGGATCACGAAATAGATGGCAGGCCATTCCCACCTTCCTCCCACTTCAACGGCCACGTAGTATGCAGTCCTCGAATGACACCTTGGCACGCGTTGATTCCGCTCTCCGCAGCCATCCCCATCTCCGTCGCGTTCTTGTCCAAAGTCGCCAGCAGGATGACCGCGTGATCCTGTGCGGTCATGTTGATTCCTACTATCAGAAGCAAATGGCGCAAGAAGCACTGCGCAATATCCCCGGTATCGTGATCATAGAAAATCAATTGCAAGTCGACTATCAAATCGCGGAGTAGGCCCGACAGCGGGTCACCAGTCCAGTGGACGGTGCCAGGCCTTCTTCAAGCGGCCCAGTTCCGCCTGCAGCACCACGGCTTCGGCGTCGGTGACAATCAGTTTGGCTTGTGCGGTAACATGGCCTAAGTGTTGTAGCGGAAGGCTGCCCATGATCTTTGAAAATTCCGCCTGTCGCGCCGAATCGACTTCAACCAGGAAGCGTGAGTTCGATTCGCTGAACAAAGCCACGGCGGGGCTGGATAACGTTGTGGCGATGGATCCGATTTCAAGCTGCAAACCTAACCCGCCCGCGAACGCCATTTCCGCCGCTGCGACGGCCAATCCCCCCTCGCTTAGGTCATGACAGGCACGAACGCAACCGCTGCCTATAGCTTGATGCACGCTGGCAAAGATGTTTGCAGCCAAAGAAAAATCAACCTTGGGGACTCGACCGCCGTCGATTCCCAAAGCCTGCAGGTAATGCGAACCACCCAGTTCTTCATGCGTCTGACCCACCAGGTAGATAGCGTTGCCCGCCTGCTTCAAATCCATGGTGACACAGTGGCGGACATCTTCGACCTGTCCCATGGCACTGATCAATAGACTGGGGGGGATCGAAATAGTTTGCTTCTGTCCCTCGGGGTCCACGTAGCTAAACTCGTTATTCAAGCTATCCTTGCCGCTGATAAACGGAGTTCCCATCGCAACAGCCATGTCTTTGCAGGCAATCGCGGCGCGTACTAGGGAGCCTAAAGTTTCCGGT
>SLFV01000340.1 GCA_007124075.1 Roseimaritima sp. | reverse complement strand
TGAATCCAGCCTTTCATGAATCCAGCCTTTCATGAATCGCTCGTGTCCTGCCAACGTTGAAACGGGATCACCACCATCCCGGCAAATAAGCCACCAACGTGAGCGGCATTGGCAATGTTTCCGATCATGGGGGTCATGCACAGGATCATAAACCCCAAGATAAACGCCACATTGCCCGGTGGGATCCGAACCGGGTAACCGGGGTCAACCATCGGCCTGATCCAAAGGTATCCAAACAAACCGAAAATGACCCCCGACGCACCTAGGGCCAGTGGGGTGCCGCCTAACTGCTCCGGCGCGATGGCTTGAGTCAGCATTGCAATGACGCCCGTCCACAGAATCAACCGCAACAGAAAGCGACTGCCATGCAACCGTTCGATAACACCACCAAGGGAATACATCGCGAGCATGTTGAACGCGAGGTGCATGATATTGCCGTGCAGCAGCGCGGGGCTGAGCAGACGCCAGACCTGACCTCGTTGGATCCATTCCAGTGGACTGGGGACCGGTTCGTTTGCCCTAATCCTTTCGATGTACTGGAAGGGATCGACCAACATCATGCTGCGATACACGTCGACACCCAGCGGGGTGCGCGGGCGTGAAAAGTTGGTGATGAAACCGATAACAACCGCCGTGAGGATAAAGCCGATTGTCAAGGGAGTCTGCCGCGACATCAGCCCCGACGGTCCGCCCACGGGTGCCCGACGCCGCAATTTTACCCGCCGCCGGAAGTCTTGCTCGGCCTGCGCGCGAATGCTTTTCGCTTCCCGCTGGACATCATAGCGCGCGTCATTCGGGTTGGCTTGGAACGTCTGAAAGTGCCGCAGCGCCTCGGGCAGTCGATCCTCATCGCGAATCCAAATGTCGTAAACCGGTTGACCCGCGTGCGTATCGGCTTCGCAAGTCGCCTCGATTCGCTGAGTCAACAAATAATCGATCAACCGCGCCGCCTGGGCTTCATCAGCTAACTGGCCAAGCCTACGCATTGTTATTCCGCCTACGCATCGTTAATCCATTCGCTTCCAAGGAGATCAGGTTCCAAAGCCAGGGCTAGGTCGTGTAGAGTGAGTTGAACTTGACGTAATCGCACGTTAAATCGCTGGCCCAAAAAACAGCCTCGCCAGGTCCGTCCCCCACTTGTAACTCGCAATCGACAAGCGTCGCGGCCCGCATGGCCTGACTGAGTGACACGTTGTCGAATGCGACCGGTTGGCCGCTGAGAAAAACTGGCACACCTAGGATCGTCAGGCACGTCCGCGAGACATCGATTTTGGGGCCCGCAATTCCCGCGGCGGAAACGATGCGTCCCCAGTTTGGGTCACCACCGGTGATCGCGGTCTTCACCAGGGGACTGGCCGCCACGACTCGGGCAATCTGTTCCGCATCGGTCTCGCAGGTCGCGCCGCTGACTTTTAGTTGCAGCACGTGCAGTGCCCCCTCGCCGTCGGCGGGAAGCTGTTTTGCCAATTCAATGCATAGTTCGGTCAGGACATCTTGGAATTGACCGACAGCCAACACGTCCAGTGGTTGCTCGGACTGGCGAGCCAGCAAAATAATCGAGTCGTTGGTGCTGGTATGCCCGTCCACACTAACGCGATTAAAGCTATGCCGCACCGCAAAGGCAAGGACACGTTGGGCCGCTTCAACCGACAGCGGAGCATCAGTAAGGACCACCGACAGCATGGTGGCCATATTCGGAGCGATCATTCCCGCACCCTTGCACATCCCCGCGATGCGGTAGGTGTCTGCCCCAAGGGTCAGCGAACGGGCGGCGACTTTGCGGGCCTTGTCCGTGGTCAAAATTGCATCGGCGGCGGCATGAAACGCGGCCTGCTGGTGATGCAAACCTGTGCAAACCCGCCCAATGCCAGCGGTAATCTTGTCCATCGGCAGCGTTTGTCCGATCACCCCAGTGCTCATCACCAGGACCGATTCGACCGGCACGCCCAACGTCTCGGCCACCTGCTGCGTCATTTGCATCGCATCGTGTTCCCCCTGCGTGCCCGTGCAAGCATTAGCATTGCCACTGTTGATCACTACCGCGCGGACGCCGTCGGTCGGGGTGCGGGAACGACACAGCAACACGGGAGCCGCAACAACTTGATTTGTGGTATACAACCCCGCCGCGACGACCGCCTGGTCGGCCGCAATCAACGCTAGGTCAGGTTTGCCACTGGCCTTTAAGCCGCACGCAATCCCGGCAAAACGATATCCTGGGGGCAGGTCGTTGGCTGCCAATGCTGGGGGAGCGTTCACGGAGCCCACCGAATTGTTAGTCGTCAATGCACGTTTCCAAAAATCTGGCCAAGCGATGGAAATCGCTGCCCGGTTCGATAAACCGAACCTTGGTTACCAGCGTCTGCGGATCAACTAAATCGCTAAACGGCACATACTTCAGCTCAAATTGACGTTCTACCGAGACCATGACTCCATTGAGCTTTTCTTCCACCAATGCACGGTACGCACCGACACCCAGTTGGGAACCCAGCATGACATCAAACGCAGTGGGGGGCGCACAACGCGCCTCATAACCCATCTGCAAACCATTGATCTTGCGCGACCGCCCGGTCCGTTCGGTGTACCGTTTGGACAGGAAATCGGCCATCATCGAAGCCAAGTGCAAGGCCGAGATATTGATGTGTCCGTGGTCGTCGCGTTCGATTCCTTCCAGTGCGGAGGACGGAAGGTACGTCGCCAACCCCTCGGCGATGACAATCGTTCCATATTCCCGACCCTCACGTTCGCGAGCAAGCATCATATCGACCATGCGATCAATCACACGATCGATCGCCATGACCTTGCGTTTTTCTCCCGTTTCCGCGTTAACGACCTCCTCGGTTGCCAATGCACCGTGGATGTCCTCCACGCTCAGGACCATGCTGGCTTCGCCCGAAATCGCAGCCCCGTATGCCAACCAACCCGCACTGCGCCCCATCGCCTCACACAGAAAGTACGAACGCCCGGCGGCGGCGTCAAAATTCAGATTGCGAATTTCCTCGGCCAGCGTTTCCACCGCAGTGAAGTAACCGAATGTAAAGTCGATGCCGGAGTAATCGTTGTCGATCGTTTTCGGCAAATGGATTACTGGAAAACGCCTCGCCGAATCGGGCAAGCGATCCTGGAACATTTTTAACTTGTTAGCCGTTTTCAAGGTGTCGTCGCCCCCGATGGAAATCAACGCGTCAACCTCCATCGAACAAAGTCCCTCGTAAACGCGTCGCAGCGGAGCGACCAATTCGGCATCCTCCAGATGCTCGGGGCTGCTGACATGCTTTCCTGGGTTTGTCCGTGCGGTCCCGATCATGATGCCGCGACTGGTCCGAGCATGCGTCAGCGTTTCGTGCGTAAAGCGAATATAATCGCTGCCCTCCTGCAGGGGACCTGCCGCAGTGTACTCCGCCAGGCGACTGTAGCCGTGCTTGATTCCAAATACCTGGGCGCCTTCTTCTAAAAATGAAAACGCCGCAGTTGAGATCACCGCGTTTGCACCTGGTGCCGGTCCCCCAGCAAACAGGATAGCAACGCGTTTAATGTCAAGGTTATGTTTATCTACCATGGCGTGGTTCACTTGGCCTTCTAGTAAGGAATGCATGCCGGTCGCGCGGACCGCATCAGTACAGACTGTGTTTCGTTTGACCGGTAGATTTTACGAGAAACCAGGAAGTTTTCTACCCACCATGGTTTTTCCGTCCGTGGGCAGGGTGAAATCGCGACATCGACTTGATACACTTGCAGCCCTTGGCTTGCCGATTTCCACTCCTGCATTTGCTTTTCGATTCAGAAAGAGGATCACGTATGTCGCAACCATCATCGGGCCACCTTGATCATGTTTTGATCGAAAATCGACTTTTTCCTCCCCCTGACGAGTTTGCGAAGCATGCGGTCATTAGCACGGTTGACCAATACCAGGAGTTGTGCCGCGAGGCTGCCGAGGACCCCGAGCAATTTTGGGCTCGGGAAGCAAACAAACATCTTCATTGGTTTCAACCCTTCAATGATGTTTGCCAGTGGGAGGCACCGCACGCAAAATGGTTCGTCGGTGGCAAGACGAATGCATCTTATAACTGCTTGGACGCACACGTTCAGGCGGGGCGTGGCGATCGCGTGGCGATATTGTGGGAAGGGGAACCCGGGGACACACGGCAACTGACTTACACCGAATTGTTGCGAGATGTGTGCCGCGCTGCCAACGCGTTACGGGCCTTGGGGATCGGTGCGGGCGACGTGGTCAGCATCTACATGCCGATGACGCCGGAGTTGGTGGTGGCGATGCTGGCATGTGCGAGAATTGGGGCGATCCACTCCGTGATTTTTGCCGGATTCTCGGCTGAATCAATTGCTGATCGCAATAACGATGCACGGGCCAAATTGGTGATCACTGCCAACGGTTTGTACCGCCGTGGAAAAGTCTTGCCGCTAAAGCAGACGATTGACGAGGCACTGCAGAAATCGCCTACGGTGCAGCATTGTTTAGTGCTGCGCCGGATCGCGGAGGAAGAAACTCCGATGACCGCGGGCAGAGACGTCTGGTGGCATGATTGCGTGGAAACAGCCGACCCCAATT
>SLFV01000484.1 GCA_007124075.1 Roseimaritima sp. | reverse complement strand
TCACTTGGTCTCTCCCATGCGATTTCCGCTGCGCGGAGCATGGGAGAGAAACAAAATGCCGAAGTTATTTCCGAACGGTTCCTTTGATGTTGGCCGCGTGTTTTGGCGCTCGCGACTTGATCTTTTTGTCATATCTCATCCGCCTTGGTCCTGCACCTTTTCAGTGGTCGCGGGCTTGCTATATTGAACAGCAGAAGCAGAGCCAGCGGGATGGTCGCTCGCTGTAACCCAGCGGGAGGAAAGTCCGGGCTCCAGCGGGCAGGGTGGTCGGTAACGCCGACCGGCCGCGAGGCTAGGGAAAGTGCAGCAGAGAACAGACCGCCGAACAGCGTCTGGGGTGCGGATTCGCGTTTCGGGCGTGTGTGGTAAGGGTGAAACGGTGCGGTAAGAGCGCACCAGCGGTCAAGGTGACTTGATCGGCTTGGCAAACCCCACTCGGAGCTAGATCAAACAGAGGGGATCAGCCGTCCTGGCGGTTGGCGACGCGGCCCGTGTCGTTTGACTCTCGGGTAGATCGCTTGAGGCATCGAGCAATCGGTGTCCCAGATAAATGACCGTCATCAAGAGGTCCACGTTTGGTGTGACCTATGGTACAGAACCCGGCTTACAAGCTGACTCTGCTTCTCGTTTTTCTGGTCGATTGCCTTCAACCGAAGTTAGGTCCCTTAGCGGAGGCAGCAGACGCCAAAATGCGGTGGTGAATCGCGGCAAGGGGAGTGGACTGAACACCGGGCAGCGGGTCAAATAGCGTTCCGGCCCGTTTGGTGTCTGCCGTTTGTTTTCCCCTTCGCTCGTTAACCGCATTCATTTAGCCCTCCGTTGAAAGCCTATGTCTGTCGATTCTATTGTAAATCGTGAATCCGGAGCGACCCTGGCTCTAGCAAACCCCTACGCTCAACTGGCATCCGATGTCCTTCTGGGTGGTTCGGTTAACCGAGAAGACGCGTTGGCCATTTTGAGGGCCGGCGATGACGAACTGCTGGAAATCATGTCGGCGGCCTACCGCATCCGCTCGCATTTTTTTGGCAAAACCGTGCAACTGTACTTCTTAATGAACGCCAAAAGCGGTTTGTGTCCCGAGGATTGCGGTTATTGCAGCCAATCGAAAGTCTCGCAAGCTCCGGTGCCAAAGTACAACATTTTGCAACGAGATAAATTGCTGGCTGCGGCAGAGGTTGCTGCCCAGCGGCAAGCGAAAACGTACTGCCTTGTGATTTCCGCTCGCGGCCCCAATGAGCGTGAGATGCGGGCCGTTGAGGAGGTGGTTCCGGAAATCAAAGCGAAATACAACCTGAAGGTCTGCGCATGCTTGGGCCTGTTGACTGCGGAACAGGCCGAACGACTGAAAGCGTGCGGGGTTGATCGCGTGAATCACAACTTGAATACCAGCGAACAGTTTTACCAGCAAATTTGTTCCACGCACACGCATACCGACCGTGTCCAAACGTTACAGAATGTCCGGAACGCCGGGCTGGAACTGTGCAGCGGCGGAATCATCGGGATGGGGGAACGCGACGAGGATGTCGTCGATATGGCATTCCAGTTGCAAGCGATCGGGGTTGAATCGATTCCGTTGAACTTCCTGAACTCGATCGAAGGCACGCCTCTGCAGGAAACAAACGCCCTGACCCCCCAGTATTGCTTAAAGGCACTAGCGATGTTCCGTTTTGTCAATCCGTCGCGAGAACTGCGAATTTCTGGGGGGCGTGAAATCCACCTTCGCTCCTTGCAGCCGCTAGGGTTGTATGCCGCCAACAGTATTTTTGTCGGTGATTATCTAACAACCAAGGGACAGGCCCCTGAATCTGACTATCGGATGATTGCCGACTTGGGATTTGAGGTGACGCGAAACGAAGAAATGGGCGCGAGTTGCTAAGGGGCGGGGCTACAAACCTGTATCCTCTCCCGTTCAGTTGACTCCTCCGGTCTTGCACAGCTTGAATACCCGGGAGAGATCTGCCATGAACCAACGCCATGAAGACAATCCACTAACGTCTGACGAACGCCCCGCAATCGTCCCTGAAGCGGCAACCGTCGGCATGCTGCACGAAGTCCGAATGCGGGCGATGGCAACGGACTTTGTTGTCATATTGCCACGATCCGCCGGTCCGCAAATGGATCATGCTGTGGAGGCATTGCAGTGGGCCCCAAGGCTGGAGGAACTGCTGAGTGTCTACCGTCCGGGAAGCGACATTTCCCGCATCAATCGGTTAGCTGGTGCATTCTGTAGCGTCAGCGACGAGACATGCGAGGTCTTGCAGGCGGCGGCCACGTTGTCTGACCGGACGGACGGGGCGTTCGACATCACCGCCGGGCCATTGATTGACGCTTGGGGATTTGGAAAACGCAGCCCGCGGCAGCCTGATCCGGCGGTGCTTCAGCAGGCCACGCAGGCGGTCGGATGGCAAAACGTGATCGTCGATCGGGATCGCGGGAAAGTCAAATTAGCCCGCGAGAACATGCGATTGAATCTTGGTGCGATCGGCAAAGGTTTCGCGTTGGATCGTATTGGACGCTGCTTGTTGGACGCGGGAGTCCACGATTTTTTGATCCATGGCGGGAACAGCACCCTGATTGCTTTCGGTTCTCCCGACCCGCAGCGTTGCCCCGACAGCGGTTGGCGGGTTGGTCTACGGCATCCGAAGAATCCGACCGTCCGTTTGGGCGGCGTAGAAGTTCGCAACTCTGCACTGTCGACCAGTGGGCCCGGAAAGCAGTTTTTTCACCATCGCGGTCAACGTTTTGGTCACGTGATCGACCCCCGGACCGGGCGCCCCGCCGGTGACCTGGAGTCGCTAACCCTACTAACAGAATCCGCAACCGCTGCCGATGCGCTTTCGACCGCATTGTTTGTCATCGGGTGTGAAGCCGCCATCGATTTCGCGAACCGGTTCGCGATTCCGTTGTACTGCCTGGCTGCACAGTCGCATTCGCCGGCAGTCAATGTGGTGGTGGCTGGCGGTGCAAGACTGATCCAAACGGAAACCGCAGAACAAGCATGACATTGACGCATCGCCTGTTTCTATTGCTCGCATTGCTTTTCCGACCGCGCACTGCTGACCGGGCTTTCCCTAATTGACACAAACAAGCTACACTGCGACCGGAAAAGAATAACCACCACTTAACTGACAATCCAAACACGGGGCGACTCCCAGGCGTACCGCACTCGTCGCTGCTGCGGATTGTTTTCTGAGTTCGCAGGGAGGAAACGCTATCGTGTTTGTCGCCGCATCTTTGGAATGTCTGCCGCAACTTGAATTCTCGGAAGCAGTAGAGTTGTTGAGCGATCTGGAATTCGGTGCGATTGAAGTCGACTTACACACGGCGGGGCATGTCAATCCAGCCAGCCTGCTGACCGAGCCCGAGAAGGTTGTCCGTTTGGTTCGCCATTCCCATCGCTTGCACATCAGTGGTTACAGTGTCGATATCGACCTGAAAGGGGAACCGTTCTACGAACTGTTTGCGGAGGTCTGTAAATTTGCCAAAGCAACAAGAGTGGTCACGTTAACCGTCCGTTCTGGAGAACTGGGCACCCCATTCAACCAGGAGGTAGAACACCTGCAGCGGTTGGTCGATCTGGCGGAAGCCCAAGGTGCCCGTATAGCGGTGAAATGCGAAATAGGGCGTTTGAGTGAGGACCCCGATACGTTAATGGTTTTATGTGATAACGTCCATGGTTTGGGAATCACGTTGGATCTAAGCGTGTTCACGTGCGGGCCCGCGAAGAACAAAAACCTAGACCGTATCCTGAAGTACGTCTTCAACCTGCATCTGCGCGACTCCTCGCCAACCGCGTTTCACGTTAGTATCGGGCAAGGCGAAATCGACTACGGACGCTGGATCACGATGCTAGAGCGAGAAAAGTACGACCGGGCTTTGACGGTCCATGTACCCCCGATCGAGGGTTTGGAACATCGCGTCGAATTGCGGAAACTGCGGCGTTTGCTGGAGAGCTCTCTGTAGTGCTTGACACCGTTGATTGAATAAGGGATGCTGATGCTGTGTCGCGTCCCCGCAACCCATCCGTAACGGCGACCGCTGGCGACTGTTTGCAAGTTTTGCAAGCACGCGTTTTGAGGACGAGCGCATGCCGGGACCCCCCCCTGTTGGGCCATTCCTGCGAAGAGCCCAGAAGATTTAAATGTCTCAATGGTATGTCCGCAACGGTGATCTTGATATCGGGCCGCTGACCGGTTCCGAGTTACTGGGATTGATTCGGCAGGGCGCGGTCAAGCGGGATACACCGGTTCGCAAGAATGATTCGGCTTGGTTTGCAGCAAGCGACGTTGGTGGTTTGTTTGATGCCGCATCGCAGGACACGTACGAGTATTTTTGCCAGGAATGCGGGACCAAGGTTGAAAAGCCGCCAAGCGTCTGTCCGTATTGCGAAATCCCGATTACCCGTGCGGTCGCCAAACGGATCCAGCACAAAATCGATGGCCACAAACCCGCAGCAAAACCAAAGCGGACCGCTTCGATGAACAGGTGGCTCCAGAAAATCCAGACACCTCGCAATGATTGATCGATCGACCCTTGATTGGTTCAGCAGTCATGAGGCGCATTTCTT
>SLFV01000095.1 GCA_007124075.1 Roseimaritima sp. | reverse complement strand
TGCCAGTGCACTAGATTTTTTCCACTTTGCAATCCGCCAAATCCAGTTTGCTCGTCAGTACACTCGCGAACTGCTTGATGCCACACCGCAGGAACATTGGTTGACTATTCCCGCAGGGATGCCGTCGTCGATCGCTTGGCAGGTTGGGCATTTGACCGTCAGTCAGTACGGGCTACTCATGTTTCGCCAACGGGGACGTTTGCCGATCGACTTGGACCTGTTGCCCGGTCGCTTTCGCAAACAGTTTGCCCGCGGTTCACGGCCGCGTACCGACTGCATTGAAACCCCGGGCAGTTTATTGCAGCGGTTCCACGCCGTCCATCAGCAGGCGCTTTCAGAACTCAGCGAACTAGTATCCGGGGAATCGTTGCTTGAACCGATCGAGATGCCTTACGCTGTTTACCCAAATAAGCTTGGCGCGATCCTGTTTTGCCCCCTGCACGAGCAAATTCACGCGGGACAAATCGGACTGATTCGACGCAGCCTTGGCTTGCCGTCACTGCGATAAGGGTCCATGATCTAGCGACGCGGGATCAATCAAGGTCTCCACAGGATCGGGGCTTTTTTTCACCAGGCTGCTAGGAGGGCTCGTTTGCTTTCGCGATGACCTCGGTCACGCAATCGTCCAAGGCTACCGAGACGCCTTGATTCATGAAATGCACAAGGACCAACAACCGAACTTCTTGCGCACGTCGGATAACAATTCCCTCGTACCCGGCAAAGGTTCCCGACTTGATCCGGACCATGTCCCCGGGTTCGATCCGGGCTTCCGGTGCTAGCGGTTGTCCGGTTTGGACTAAGCCATGAACCTGTTTCAAGTCCGCGACCAGGGTTGACACTTCGATGACTTCCACACATCGCGAGACCGTGCCCGTGCAAACAGCCGCATGCCGCGCGACGTCGTCCCCCTGCAAAAAAACATAGTTGCTGAACAGAGGTAGGTAGGATTTCCGGATCCGCCCCGCCGGGGATCGATAGCGACGCTCGATCATGGGGCTGTAGTGTGGAATCTGCAGGGTCCTCAGTTGTCGCATCAGCGACTTCTCCTGCCGCGACCGCGTGTAAATAGCCCACCAAGGACGGTCCCCCAGGTCCAGATCCCACAGATTATCCGGAAACATGTCAGGCTCGTGGTCTAACAGCGGCATGGTGGCTTTTGCATCTTAAGTTCTGGAGACATCAGCAACAAAATCTAGGCTTGTGTCAAAGCCGACGCCCGGCCGCCTCGGAAACAATCTTGCTCCGCAGCACAAACTTTCTCACACACACCGGGTTCAATCCGTACAATCAATCCAGACTGATCAGCATACTGGTGCAAAAGTGTCTCGTAAACCGACCCTCTTTTTCTCATGCGAGTGAAATCCTGAAATGTCCCAGCCTGTGCGTGTAGCCGGTATCTGCTTCGAACATTTTCACATGGGCGACAATTTGCGGATGGTGTTGGAAAACGACATGACCGAGCTGGTGGGAATCTGTGACTCGCAGCACGAGCGAATGCGGGAGTCCATTGACCAATTTGGGATTCCGGCGGATCGGGTCTTTAGTGACTACCGACAATGTCTGCAGGTGACCCAGCCTGACCTGGTTATCCTGTGTCCATCTGCAAGCGACCATTTCTTGTGGGTCCAGCGCATTATGGCATTCGGGGCCGATGCGATGGTCGAAAAGCCAATGGCAGCGTCCCTGGCAGAAGCCGACCAGATGATCGAAGCGGCTGGGCTGGCGGGCAAACGACTGATGATCAATTGGCCTTTGGCTTGGTCCGCGCCCCATCAAACCGCACGTCGCTTAATCCAGGATGGCGTCATCGGGCAGGTTTTGGAGGTGCATTACTACGATGGCAATCGAGGGCCGCTGTATCACGGTGCCGATAAACGTGTAACGTCCGCAGAGGAGGTCGCGGCGATGAAACCATCCAGTTGGTTTTACTCCAAGGCTGCAGGTGGCGGTTCGTTGCTGGATTATCTTGGCTATGGCACGACGCTGGGAACGTGGTTCATGAATGGGCGTGTCCCACGGGAGGTAACCGCTGTTGTGGACCGACCGCCCGGACTGGAAGTGGACGAACACTGCATCGCGATCGCTCGATATGCGACCGGTCTCAGTAAGTTTGAGACTCGCTGGGGGACGTTTACGGATCCGTGGACACAGCAACCACAGCCTGCTTGCGGTTTTGTCATCGTCGGCAGTGAAGGAACTATTGGGTGTTACGACTATCAGGATCACGTCCTGCTGCAAACCAAGTCACTGCCGCAAGTGCATGCGATCAGCAACGACCCGGTACCTGCATCCCAGCGCGACCCGATCGCTTTTTACCTGGACTGTCGTCAACGCGGCGCGCCAATTGATGGTCCCTGCGGCCCCGAAATTTCTCGCATCGGGCAGCAAATTGTCGATGCTGCCCGGATCAGTGCGCACCAGGGAGGGACGATTCGTCTGCCGCAAGGGTAAGGCGATCGTTTTGCCGCGGACGGTTACCGTTGAGACAAGGGGTTGGCCCTCTCGGGCTTCAGGGTATTGCCGTTTCTTTGCGAGGTCTCCGAAGGGTCAGCCCCCGTTTTCAACAGGCAGCTCGTCGCTTGGCGTCGCCTGGGGATTTGATAAGAACGCGTTTTGCGCCGAACGGCACAGGTCCAGCAGTTCAGCGGTCGTGCCCAGCAGCGTCATCCAGTCAGAAGTGTCGTCGGCGGCCGTCGCTTCCAGCCTCTCAGCAGCTTCCGCGATCGCCGTGACACCGCCGCGTCGCGCGACCAGGGCGACCCGCGATGCCAAGGCATTCAAACCATCGGCATCCCGTTCATCCAAGGCCTCGGCCAATCGTTCAATCTGCAGGCCAAGCTGCAATGCGGTTTGCTTGGGGAGCGTGAACCGGGTAGTCGTTTTGTTTTGCTTGTGGTCGGCGATTACTTCACTGAAGTGCTCCACCAGTTGCGGATCAAACTGGGTCCCGGCACAGCGACGCAATTCCTGGATCGCTTCCTCATGGGTGCGTCCCTTCCGGTAGGGACGATCACTGACGATCGCATCATAACTGTCGCAAATCGTCAGGATTCGAGCGCTTAGCGGTATCTGTTCGCCCATTGGCAGCCCACTGCTACGTTTTTGCCCAAAGAACGCGTGATGCGTCCGGATGATTTCTGACAGTTCTTCACAATTGAAGGTGCCAGCAACGATTTCAACTCCGATGCGATCATGTTTGTTCATCATTGCCCACTCCTCGGGAGTGAGTCTACCCGGCTTCAGCAGGACGCTGTCGGGAACTCCGATTTTGCCAATATCATGCAGCAGCGCAGCGATCTCCAGGATATAAGTATGGCGTTGATCCATTAAGCGACGCGCTGTCATCACCGCTAGATCCGCGACGCGTCGACTGTGCTCGGCGGTATCCGCATCCCGGAAAGCAAGCGCCGACACCAATGCGGCAACTGCCTGAAAGGGAACCGCGACGGCGGCATCCGCCGTTTCCAAGTGTCGATCGTTTTGATTGTTCTCCGATGGTGCCTCCACTGCAGAAAACTGAGGCAGGTAGGTGATCACACGGTTACGCCCTTGACGCTTTGCGACATACAAACAGCAGTCGGCTTGATTGATTAAATCTTGGGGATCAGCGGGGTTGTAGGTCAAGTCGGCCACGCCAAGGCTTGCGCTGATTCGCAGGTCAGGGACCTGCGGAAACCGCAGGGCCTGGATTTTCTGACGCAGGCTTTCCGCCATCGCTTTCGCTTGGTTGGCGTCTTTTCCAGGCAAGACAAGGCAAAACTCCTCGCCCCCGTAGCGGCAAACCAAATCTGGCAAGGGGTGCGATTGACGCAGCAGCGCTGACACAGCGCGCAAGACCTCGTCGCCGGTGTGATGGCCATAGGTATCGTTGATTCGTTTGAAATGGTCGTTGTCTACCATGACACAAGCCAGCGGCAAACACTTACGTTGGGCGCGCTCCCAACAACTAGCCAGACGTTCGAAGAAGGCACGTCGGTTCAAGCAACCGGTTAACGAATCCTCGGTCGCGAGGATTTCTAGTTCGCGATTTTTACGTTTAATCTGATCTCGACTACTCTTCAACGCGGCCAGCATCCGTTCCAGTTCTTGACGTTGATGTTCAATCTCGGTCACATCGCGAAAGGTAGCAAGCGTCCCGCGTTGTTTGCCGTCGGTGCCGATGATTGGGGCACTATTGGTGGAGAAGATTCGTTGTTGTCCACCGGTTGCCGGCCGGAATCGAAGCAGTTCCTCCGTTTGCGGTTTCTGTTCCAAAAACGCCCGCTCCCAAGGATACTTCGGTGAGCTGGATGAATCGTTGCGGATCCAAGCCAAGGTGCTGGCGAACTGCCCTGCAATGGAGGATTCGTCCAGGCATGTCGTTTCCGTAAACGCGCGGTTGGCCAGCACAATTCGCGAATCTTCGTCCAGAACTAATAAGCCCTCCGCGAATGTATCGAGCGCCTGCCGAACACGATCGGGAACGACTTGCGTACTAACGAAAAAACCGAGCACACGCGCGGAAAACAGTGTGTAACTGAATAGTCCAACAAGCGCAAAGAACGATAGGAGTTGTGCCAATGGATGGGTAGCTAACCCTTGCCAGCCATCGACGGATAATGGCTGAAAACACAGTTCCACCTGTCCCCAAGGCAGGCGATTAACCTTCACCGGGATCACGATTTGGTCGGTGCTCTCCAGGTCCGCCTTGTCCGGTTGCCAGTGCTGTTGATGATAAGCCGTGTGCAGCCTTAGATATCCGGATTCGGTCCGTACCCCAACGGAAATCAAATCCTGATTGCGTTGGGCCATCGCGTTGAGCGTGGCCTCCAATTCGTTGATCTTGTTCGTGCGGATCAGTGTGGCGACGTGAATCGCCGTCACCTCTGCGGCGCGCAGTCGGCCCTCCAGGATGCTTTTTCGCGGGTCGGGGAGGTATCCCATCGCATGCGCCACCAAGATCAGGCTGGTGCCAATGCAAACGATAGCTAACGCCATCCGAGCGGCATTGAGAATGAGCTTAAACACGATGACGCGATGCGCTGGTTTGGGGCGGAATCGTTCTGATAATCACGCGATCTTCCAAAGTCTTGCTCACAAACAGCCGACGCGACAAGCCGAAGCGAGCCAAACGTCGGTTACCCCCCCTGCTACTGTTTTGTTTAACGGTTCTGAGGACTGCGCAGGCTGTGCGTTTGGGGTTTGGGTCCATTGCCAGTCAGAGATGGGAAAAAACGAAAGCATTCCGGTGGCGTAAGCTGTGGCGATTGATCCGGGGGAATCGTTTGTCCCAATTGCGTGTATCGCAATGATTTGCTGCGGAGGATTTAGGGGCTTGTAAGTTTTCGTTACCAGCGTCGCATGCCGATCAAAGCGACAGCCACCGATCGACCACTGTTGAACCGGTACCATCAGAATTATTTGCTAGCGTTTGGGGTTTATGAAGGAATTGGGACGCTTCCCATCGTGGTCTGTTTTGTCGCTCGCATGGCTGGGGGTGTGCGTGTCCTTTGCGGCTGCGCAGCAAGTGGAGGAATTGCCACTTCCACAGGTCAAGCCACCTGTGCCTCAGACCTCGCCCCGGTTGCCCACATCTCCGGCGACGCCGGACTTTGACCTTTTGGATGCGCCGACCTTGTTACCGCCTGCTACCGTGCCGTTGGAGAGGTTGTTGCGAGAGACGGAATCGTTGCCGGAATCGGAAACGCTGGATTTGCATGCGGCGCCACCTTTGGCTGACGCCTCAAGCATGGAGTCTGTTTATTGGTGGGAGCGGGCGGTTCAGGAACCCGTGGAACCCAATGCACACTGGGCTCGCTTTGACCTCGGGACAATTGTTGCCGATACGCTGATTCATTCGCCGCGAATCATTGGATTGTCGCAAGATGTCGTGATCGCACGCGAGGCGATCGTGCAGGAGGAAGCGGCCTTCGACGCGCGGTGGCTATTTGATTCTGGATTTCGTCGTAGCAGCGATCCCGTCGGCAACACACTTGTTACGGGGGGCCCTCCGCGATTGCGGGAAGCGGATTGGAGTTCCAGAGCCGGGATAGTGCGGACGACTCGTTTGGGTGGCCAATGGTCGGCGAATCAGCGATTTGGAACCTTGGATTCCAATAGTTTATTTTATCTACCACCGAACCAGGGAAATACTCGGGTGGAAATAAGCCTCAGTCAACCGTTGCTGGCGGGGGCGGGACGGATGTTTAACGAACGTTTGATCGTCAAGGCTCAACTGGACGCGCGCACGACGACGCAGGAGTCGCTTCGGGAGGTTCAGGTTTTGATTGCGGAGGTGATGAATAGTTATTGGCGTCTGTACGAACAGCGTGCAAAGGTCATCCAGATTCGTGACCTCATGCGTCGGGGCCAGCAGATGTTTGAAATCGTGGAGGCTCGACAAGGAATCGATACCGCGAACGCGGAACTGCTACGAATTCGCGAGCAGATCGCGGTTCGACAAGCAAAGTTGTTGCGAGCGCGTGCCGATCTGGCCAATGAGCAAACGCGGCTGGCGATGCTCGTGGGAGCAGAGGCTTTGCAACACGCGGAACTGGATGAATTGATCCCGCAGGACAGACCGTACGCTCCACCTTTAACGATCGAGCTTGCCGAAGCGGTCGTCACCGCGTTGCATCATCGTCCGGAACTGATGATCGCTACGGCGGATCTGGAGAGCTTTGCTTTACAAATCAATGTGTCCCGCAACCAATTACTGCCGCAACTGGACGCCATGGTCGACACCTATGTCATGGGTCTGCGGGGACGCCGTAATTTGGGTGGGGCCCTTGCGGATCAATTCGCCACCGGGGAGCCAGGGTTTTTTGCCGGCCTGCTGTACGAGATTCCCGCAGGTCGGAGGGCCGCACATGCTCGCTATCGCGCCGCACATGCGGGTTACGTCAAAGCGGTACAGGAGCTCCGCCAAATCATCCTGACCACCAAGGCCGAAGTGGATATCGCCGTCCGCGAGGTTAATGTTGCAAGTGAAATGATAGGAAATCGACACCAGACCCTGATGGCAGCGAAAGCCAACGAGGAATTCTTGCAACGACGGTGGGAGCTATTGGGTGGGGATGGGATTCCCGTAGGCTTGGTGGTGCAAGATCTTCTTGACGCACAGGCGTCGCGCACCCAGGCTGAGCAGGACTTCGTTGAATCGCAGGCCGCCTATTTCAATGCCTTTGTGCGTCTGCAGCTTGCCATGGGAACCTTGCTAATCAGCCAGCAAATCGACCCGAATGAATTGCTGGTCCCCGCACAGATAAACGACGTACCGCAACCTTAGTGTGATCAGGAACAGGTTATGAGGATTCAATCGACTCACCGCAATCGCCGAACGCCGGAAAAACTCGTTGTACTGTCGACGTCGCCTGCATCGGCTCGACGGTCAACCCACCAGGTCCGCAACGCTGAACCTGGACCATCTCAACGTTTCGTCATGCTGATCCTGGTCTGCTGTTGCATGGCAGTCGCTTTGCCAAACGATCTGCGCGCCCAAAGTAGTTCGCCGCAATTCGATGGGTTTCTCAAGGCGCTGCATGATGTCCAACTGGCGTCGCCGGATTTCGGCGTTGTCAAGGAAATGTTGGTGGAAGTCGGTGACCATGTCGAGAAAGGCCAGTTGATCGCGGTGTTGGATGATGATCTGCAGCATGCCGCTGTGGAGCTTGCGCGGTTGGCCGCGTCGATGCAGGGGGCGCTGCAGTCCGCGCGGGCTGATTATGGGTTGCATGAGCATCGGACGAAGCAATTACGGAAACTTAACGAACAAGGTTTTGCCCGCGCCGATGAGTTGCAACGAGCAGAAACCGACTTGCAGGTTGCTGCGGGTCGTAAGCTTTCAGCTGAAGAGGACCATGCGATCAGGAAGCAAGAGCTTGCACGCGCGGAAATCCAGCTTTCACGACGGCGACTAGTCGCACCCTGCGCTGGTGTGGTCGCGGAGGTGTACCGGCATCCGGGCGAGTATGTTTCCCCGACAGAGCCAACGGTCGTGAGGCTGGTTTCGCCACAACAGTTGGTCGCAGTCGTGAATGTTCCCGCAGCGATCGCGTATCGCTTAACGTCCTCGGTGTCGGTGTCGGTCCAAACGAGCGTTCCGCAAAAAACGGTCCAAGGTAGCATCCTGACCATCGCCCCGATCATTGACGGAGAAAGTGGGACCATTCAGGTTCGTACGCTATTGATTGGCGATGTTCAGGGATTGCGGCCGGGTGACCGCTGCATGATGGTCGTCTCCGATACCGCCTTGCGGCAAACGGCCCAACAGCCAATGCGTAAGGGGACATCGCGATGAACCAATCGGAGCATCAGCCGGTCGTGCCGTTCCCCGCTTTGGGGTTTCCGCCCGGATTGACGCAACCTGCGCCCCCGCAGCAAACGCCGCCCGGTAAACCCGTTGTCGCTGGTCTGGCCTCCGATGCATCGCAATGGTGCGAATTGCTGGGTGAACTGGCCGCGAGTCCGACGCGACGTGATGCGTTGGAGCATTTACTGCGGGCATTGCAGGAGGGTAACCCAGATAGTCCGATTCGCATCGCCACGGGCAAGCAGCGGCCTCGCTGGTTGTGGGATCCGAAACTGGGGCGTCTGGGACGCGAAAGTTCGTTGGTGCGGGAATTGGCAGCGGTTTGGTCACAATGTTGCCAACGACCGGGCGAAATCGTGTGCCAAGCCAGCGACTGGTATCTCGCGTTGCCGCTGCCGGAGGGAACGCCCCCCATTGTCGTTTGGGGTCGGGCCCCAGCAGTGTCCGGGCAGAACGCAGCATCGGCGCGGCGGTTTGTGCCGACCACTACGCCGCCGATTGCAGTGCAGCTTTGTCGTCATGCAAGACCACTGGCGGCGGTGATCGCATGTCGACCACGGGTTGCCTCGCAACATTGGGCTGGGCTGTTGAAGCGTCGGGTTTGGTTAACCTATGGGGCGATCGCGACCGCCTGCGTGCTGGTAGGCCTGCTGCCGGTACCGTACCGGATCAGTTGCCGAGCGACGGTGGAACCGACTCAGCAGCGGGTGATCGCTGCACCTTTCGACGCGGTTTTGTCGGATTGCCATGTTCGTCCTGGTGATCGTGTCCAGCGTGCTCAGGTTTTATTGACGCTTGATGGTAGACCGTTGCAAGCGGAGATGGACGCATTGTTGGCCGAACACGCTCAGTCGCAGAAGCGGCAATCGGTGGCAATGGCATCGGGCAAAATTGCCGACGCACAGCTTGCCGAACTTCACTGCCAGCAGTTGAATCACAAGATAGAATTGCTGCGGCAACGATTGGAACACGTCGAAATTCGCAGCCCGATTGACGGGGTGGTCCTGAGTGGTGACTTGCATCTAGCGGTCGGAACGCCGGTTGAAACCGGCAAACCGCAGCTGGAGGTTTCCCCGTTGGAACAGATGTTGGTTGAACTGGCCGTGCCGGAAGCTGACGTGAATTACGTAGCCGCAGGTTTGCCGACGAGCATGCGTCTGCATGCGCTGCCAGGGGTAAATTTCTGCGGATTCGTCGATCTGTTGGAACCCTCCGCAGCGATTCGCGATGGAGAAAATGTCTTCGTCGCGCATTGGACGTTGCCCAACACGGATGACGCGTTGCGTCCAGGCATGCAGGGTTACGCAACAATCAAGGGACCACCCCGACCGCTGGTGTGGAAATGGATTCGACAGGGCTGGGATGCGGCTTTGCGCGCAGTCGGTTGGTGAGGGGACAAAGGCAAACAGTATGACACCGGAGCCACACGAGACGCCGTCCAAGCACGTTCGATTGGTCGCGGGATTGGAATTCCGTACGGTAGAAGGTTCCGGTCGTAGCCGCTATGTCTGTTTCGATCCGCGGACGGCCAAGTACTACCACTTTGGCGCAGCCGAGTACGAAGTCGTGCAAATGTTGCAGCGGGGTGTCGCGGTAGATGAAATCCCCTCCTGTTTGCAACCGTTGGGGTTGGACTGGACAAGCGAAGAGGTCGCGCAGTTGCTGGCCACCTTGGTACAAGCGGGTCTGATCGAGGTCGCTGCGACCGAGGGGGCCCCCGGACCAGTTCCCGCCCCGCAAGCGGACGCAGCGATGGTTTGGCAGCGACGATTGGGACACGTTGTTAGTCAGCGAATCCCGTTGTTTTCAGCAGACCGGCCCGCCACCTGGTTGACGCGTCGGTTGCACGTTTTGTTCCGGCCCCTCGGCGTTGCTGTGTGGCTGCTGCTGGTCGCCAGTGCTAGTTATCTGGCGGTCACCAACAGCGACTCATTGAAGTCGGAGTTTTCGGCGATTTTGACCCCCAGTGCGTGGCCGTTGTTCTTGCTGCTCTGGATGGTGACCAAAGTGATTCACGAGGCAGGTCATGCAGTCGCGGCCAAACGGCATGACGTGGAGCTGGGGAAAGCCGGGGTCATTCTGTTTTTCCTGGCACCCTTGGCATACGTTGACGTCACGCATGCGTGGCGATTACCAAAACGCTGGTCGCGAATCCAGATCGCGTTGGCTGGAGTGTATTTCGAATTGGCTTTAGCCGCGGTGGCCATCTGGATTTGGAATGCGTCCCATGATTACCTGATTCGTCACCTCGCGTTACAACTGGCGGTGATCGCTGGCCCGGCCACGCTGTTGGTCAATGCCAACCCCCTGCTGCGGTTGGACGGATACTATGCGTTGTCAGACCTGCTGGGAATTCCCAATTTGCGGATGCATGGACGCGGGCAATTGGTCGGCATCATCGAACAGGGTTTGTTTTCGCGTCAGCCGCCTGCAAGTCGATTGACGGGTTGGCAGAAACCAGCAGCGACCGTGCATGCGATCTGTTCGGTTTTGTTTCAAATCGTTTGGATGGGGGGACTGCTGTGGGGCGTATGGCACTGGGCCGGTGCGCTGGGTGTGCTGTTAGGGGGAGCGGCTTTTCTGTGCTGGGTTGCGCTGCCGTTGATACGCTGGATTGTGAAACAGCGTCTCTCAGCCACCTGGCCAACCGATCGACGACGATTGTTGCTTGCGGCATCGGTCTGTGGGGTCGTCTTTGGGGCGATGATGTGGATCCCCTCGCCTTTGGGGTGCCGGTTGCCCGCAGTGGTCCGTTACGCGGACGAACAAATTGCCCGTGCTGCGAGCGATGGATTTGTCACAGCGGTCTTTGTTCAGACCGGCCAA
The DNA here is from genome assembly GCA_007124075.1 of Roseimaritima sp. Classification (GTDB taxonomy): domain Bacteria; phylum Planctomycetota; class Planctomycetia; order Pirellulales; family Pirellulaceae; genus Roseimaritima. Next base: position 4,571 of record SLFV01000095.1, on the reverse strand, counting down.
GCGGTGGTTGCGGGAGACGTGTTGCTGACCATGGATGATCCCGAATTGCGGGTCGAGGAATTGACGCTCAAGCTGGAATTGGAGGCATCCGAGATCAGATATCTGCAGCTTCAACAGCAACGGCAGTTTGGATTGGCGGCAGCGGAACTGGACCAGCAAGCAGCGCTGACCGGGCAGTTGCTGGAGTGCCAGCGGAAACTCCAAGCGTTGAAAGTCATTGCAATCAGGGACGGGATGGTCACGACGCCTCGTCTGGACCGTTTGGAAGGCCGACACGTGAAGCAAGGGCAAGTGCTAGTCCAGATTGGTGATGAGCGGCAAAAGGAATTGCAGGTTGCGATTCCAGCAGATGATCTGCCAGCCTATCGACTTGCAATGCACAGGGCGGAACCGCTGCGGGTCAGGTTACGGGGAGGCCAATACCTTCGCGTCCTCGTGGGTCAACCGTCGCCGCGCGCCAGTTTGAACATTCCGCACCCAGCGTTGGCAGCTACAGCGGGCGGTCCCCTCGTATTGATGCCGGGAACCGAGCAGGAGCCGGGGGAAGGCTCGCAGCGATTGGCAACGCCTCACAGCGAAACAACATGCTCGTTAGTCGCTGATCAAGCGTTTCAATTGCACGCTGGCCAACGTGGTGTCCTGATGCTGGGGGAGCGACGCTCCATCGTTCAGCGTCTCCGGGCAGCCATCCGTCAAGACTAAAGGATGGCTACGGAAATACGGTCACCGTATGGAAATCCTTACGCCCTTTCCCAGCGCGGCGGCAATCGTGGGGTAGCGCCGTGCAGGCGGTGGTGGCGGTTTGTGCTAAACTGCGACCATCGTCAGACTCACTCACTCCTGCTCCGTAACGAATGGTCATGAAATTACTCATCCGCAGTTTTCCGATCGCGGCGCGTCAGGGCCGAAGCGCGTCCATGTTGTTCTTGGGTCGGGGGCTGTTGGCGGTGTTGGTTTGCGCGGTCATCTTTCCACCGCGTGGCATTTGGGGCGACGCTCCCACGACGATTCCGGTGCGACGGCCTGTGGATGTCGCGCGCGGCTCGCAAGGGATGGTGGTCAGTGAAACCCGTTGGGCGTCGGAGGTTGGTCGCGAGGTGTTGGAAGCGGGCGGCAACGCGGTTGATGCCGCAATCGCGGTCGGTTTTGCATTAGCGGTGACGTGGCCTGAGGCGGGAAACATTGGGGGTGGCGGTTTTATGCTAGTGGCCCCGACCGATGATTCACGCGGTTCCTCAACCGATAAGGTCGTCTGTATCGATTACCGCGAAACCGCTCCGGCTGCCGTCTCGGCGCATAGCTTCGCGCAGTGGAAAGAATTGCGGCATGCCCGCATGGCGGGAGTCCCGGGAACGGTGCGCGGCTTTGCGCTGGCTCATCAGCAATTTGGAAAACTTCCCTGGCGACAGTTGTTAAAGCCCGCAGTCAAGTTGGCACGGGACGGCTTTGAAGTCGATGATTTCCTGGCCTATTCGCTGAACACGGCCTTGAAAGTCGCAGGGGTTCGCGCGGAGGATCGGTATGCCGAATTTCGCCGCGTCTTCGCCCATCCGACACGTTACTTCTGGAAAGCCAGTGATACACTGGTCCAGCCCGATTTGGCAGCCACGTTGCAACTTCTGGCAGCCGATGGCCCCGATGCGTTTTACGTCGGCAGGATTGCGGAGCAATTGGTTCGTGAAATGGAGCTGGGGGAGGGTTTGATTTCCGCTGCAGATTTAAGGGAATATCGGGCGGTCCAGCGATCAGCGATCCGCACCGATTTTGCTGGTTTTGAAGTCTATGGTCCGCCCCCACCAAGTTCTGGCGGTTTGACGATGAGCCTGCAGTTGAAGATGTTGCAACGCGTGGCAGACCTGCGACAACTGGATCAGGGCGCGGCGGAGATCCATGCGGTTGCCGAGGTGATGCGTCGCGCCTTTCGCCAACGTGCCGCGTATTTGGGTGACCCCGATTTTGTTGCCATCGATCCATCGCAATTCGGCTCCGCGGCTGCCGCACGACTGCTGAGGCGGTTCGATCCACGAAGCGCCACCCCGAGTGCCGCGCTTGCCGGGGAAATCGAACTGGCCAGCGGGCCATACGAAAGCCCGCAAACAACGCATTTCTCCGTGGTGGATGCTGCGGGGTTGGCCGTCAGCAATACCTACACGTTGGAACAGAGTTTCGGCAGTCGCATCGTCGTGCGCGAGGCAGGTTTCCTGCTAAACAACGAAATGGGTGATTTCAACTGGTACCCCGGGCACACCGATGCAACAGGAAGAATCGGGACGCCCGCCAATCAGATGGCACCGGGCAAACGGATGCTCAGTTCAATGACGCCGACGATTGTGAAACAAAGCGGGCGAGTTGCGTTGGTGGTCGGCAGTCCTGGAGGTCGGACGATCATCAACACTGTGATGTTGGTAACGCTGCGAAATCTGGCGTTAGGCCAATCGTTACCGGCGGCGGTTGATGCTCCGCGATTTCACCATCAGTGGTTTCCCGATCGGATTGTGCTGGAGGACCTTCCGCAACTGCGGGCCCCTGAATTATTGACGGCATTGGAAACGCGGGGACACGTGGTTCATGCACCCTCAGGGCAGCGGCAAGGTTCGGTCCACGCGATCGCCTACGATCCCGTCCGGCAAACGATGGTCGGTGTCGCGGATTGGCGGCGTGGTGGAGCGGCTCGCGCTGCAAGGTAAAACCGCACGCTCAATTAATTTAAGGGTGCAGCGACGCGCGCGTCAGTTGTACTTCCCAGGACTTTCACCCGAGCGTGATTTTACGGTGGACTGGTATTAATGTGTCGTGACGCGTTACCAGTGACGGTTCGGCAAAGTTCAACAGCCTACTATCGTAGCGGTCGCAAACCGTAGCTCTCTCGAACCCGGTTGAAATACATCAGTGCTGGGGGAAAGGTTTTTAACAGTCGCAAAATCTGACTGTGCGAGGTTTGCCAATGGCCTGCGACCTCCGACAACTCTCCTCGCTTTGCGACCAGATCATCCAGTACCAGCGAAAAGACGGCAGGGCAGTCCGCGTTATCGAAACTGATTCGCAAGGTCGCTTTGCCGTACTGCTGTCGCACACAGTGATCTTCACTATCAACGGCGAAATTCGGATTCGTGCGCAGCGCGATGGCTAGATTCATTCGTAGTCGCTGCAAAGCGGTGCGTCGATTTTGCAACTGGCTGCGACGCTCTGCTGCCTCGCCGCTAACTTGCGTCTGGCGATGGACCAAGATGACCGCTGTGGATGTTTTATTACGATGTTGGCCGCCGGGGCCACCGCGCCGTGTCATCGTCAAGTCACATTGACGTTCCAACAACTCCATCGCGATCCGTGCTGGATGGGGTGGTTGTGTGAACCGAATCCAATCAGTATCCATCTAGCGGCTCAATGTTCGGCGATCAGGGCGACGAACCAACGTCGCAGCCGATCGGCCAGCGACATGGGAGGGGCGGACAGCCGCGCATCGACCGTACCACCAATCGCCCATGCGGCCTGCGGATCGGTGTCGATCAGACAGGAGACCCAAAACCGATTTTCCGCACCAGACCAACTGTAACTTGAGTAATGTTCGGTGGAAATGGAAGTGATCGGCACCGTCAGGACCTGGTGGGGCCGTTGATGACAACGCACACGCACCAAGTCACCAACCTGGACATAGGCCCGCTGCGCGGCATCGACCTCCAGGATGACCTCGCAGGCCTGCGGCCGGCCGATGCGACACCAAAATCCTCCCCCGGATGCCTGCGCCCCAGTCACCGACACCAGGGAACGGAGCCACCGTTGCCGGAGTTCGGGATCGGAAAAGGTGGCAACATTGGCAGGTTGCTGCGTTTGGGGTGCAAGTGGATAGATGTGACCCGCACACGGTGCGGATACAGTTAATTCGTCCAAGCGCGCTTGTAGATGATGGGTCCGCCGTTCCAGGCTTTCCAGGGCCGCCATTTGACGGTCCCACTGTTCCAACAGAGAGGTCTGTTCGATCGCGCGACGCCGCAATTGATCCGTTTGGGTCCGCAACAACTGAGAACGTCCTTGATAATCAACCGCATCGAAAGCCAACTGCGGATTGTTCAGTGTCACCAATTCCTGGCCAGCGGAGACCGGTTGCCCGTAGTCCACGTTGACGTTTTGAATTTCGCCGTCAGCGGGTAAATAGACCGGTGTAGCATCCGCTAGGTCAACATGCCCTGCGGCAGTCGAATAATGGGGCAGGGGCAGCCACAGCACTCCCCCGCCGAGCAATAAAAAAGCCATCGCCAGGGAAGAACGCCGCCAGGCGGGAACCTGGCTGAAGGGACCAGCGCCGCGAGCCATCCTTGCCAGGTTACGAACCGCTGTCGCGGGGATACCCAGCAGCAGGGCGGAAGCCAGCGTCAGTCCAACCGGACGCAGCGAAAACGACGTCGTTAGCTTGACTAACCAAGCAGCGATGATCACCGCCAGCACCACTCGGTAAATTCCGGCTGCGACCGCATAAACCGCCAGGGAGACACTACGGGATCTGCCGGGAGAAAAGGTCGCTAAATCGCGTCCCAGTAAGGGGCGCAGGCAGACCGCGCGAAATGCATCGGCGG
>SLFV01000020.1 GCA_007124075.1 Roseimaritima sp. | reverse complement strand
TGATTGCATCACGGCATTTTCAATGGAAGAACGAATGACGGTTTGCAATATGTCGATTGAAGCCGGGGCTCGCGCGGGCATGATTGCCCCCGACGAAACCACATTTCGCTACTTGCAGGGACGCCCGCAGGTGCCCGCCGACTACTCCGCGGCGGTCGAACGCTGGCGACTATTGCCGTCTGATCCTGGGGCTCAGTACGACCGTTCACTGTGCTTTCAAGGCCATGACATTGAACCGCAGGTCACCTGGGGAACCAATCCCGGCCAAGTCCGTAGCATCAGCGAATCGATTCCCGATCCCCGCGATTTTTCGGACCCGACCGACCAGAAGACGACCGCCGATGCATTGCACTACATGGACCTGCAACCGGGAGCCAAACTGACCGAGGTGCCAATCAATCGAGTCTTCATCGGTTCCTGCACGAACGCTCGAATTGAAGACCTGCGCGCTGCGGCAGCGGTTGCGCGGGGATATCGCGTCAATGACGGGGTCAATGCAATGGTGGTCCCAGGCAGTGGGCAAGTCAAACGGCAGGCAGAGGAGGAGGGCTTGGATCGAGTCTTCGTTGAAGCCGGTTTTGAATGGCGGGAAGCCGGTTGCAGCATGTGTTTGGCAATGAATCCCGATAAGCTTGCTCCCGGTGAGCGGTGCGCCAGTACTAGCAATCGAAATTTTGAAGGACGGCAGGGCAAGGGAGGACGGACGCACTTAGTCAGTCCCGCGATGGCTGCCGCGGCGGCGGTAACAGGCCGCTTTATCGATATTCGGCAGTGGGATTACAAGTCGTAACAAAGTTGCAAGATCCCCTTGACCGCGTAGTCGAGATTTCATTCCAACCTTCACAAGAACCCCTTGAAAGATGCAAAGCTTTACACAGCACACCGGTATCGTGGCGACCATGGATCGTGCGAACGTCGACACGGATCAGATCATCCCTAAGCAGTTTTTGAAGCGAATCGAACGCACGGGATTTGGACAATATCTATTTTTTGACTGGCGTTTTCAGGAGGATGGCTCGACGCCCAATCCTGAGTTCGAATTGAATCAGCCAGCCGTTGCGGGTGCATCGATCCTAGTGGCACGACGCAATTTTGGCAGCGGAAGCAGTCGTGAGCATGCGGTCTGGGCCCTGGATGATTTTGGGATCCGCTGCGTGATTGCGCCGTCGTTTGCTGATATTTTTTTCAATAACGCTTTCAAAAACGGCCTGCTGCCCATTCGTTTGTCGGAGGCCGATGTTCAGGAGCTTTTCCAGCGGGCTGCCGAGCACGCTGCCTATCGTTTGACCGTCGATTTACAGACCCAATGCATCAATGATGGCCAGGGGTTCCGACGTGATTTCGACGTCGATCCGCAACGACGAAATTCGCTTCTGCACGGCTTGGATGATATCGCACAAACGTTGTTGCATGAGGATAAAATAACGGCCTTCGAGAACGCACGGGCTTAGTTGCCGATGGTCTGTTTTCTCGGATCCGTGGTCGGACGCGAGTTGTGACTGATTTGCGTGCAATTTCGCGCTACCAACAAGCTAACCCAAGAGATTCGCCATGAATGACATTGATGCGTCCAAAGGCAGGCTGCAACAGTCGGTTTGCCGTTGGTGTTACAGCAAGCTAAGCGTCGATCAACTTGCCAGGGAGGTGGCGGCGCGGGGTATGGCTGGCATTGACTTGCTGGCACCGGAAGACTTTCCTGTCGTGAAAAAGCACGGCCTGGCCTGCACGATGACAACGTCGCATCGTCTGGAAGATGGCCTGTGTGATCCTCAGTTTCACGCAACCGCCATCGAAGCGATTACCAGTGCGATCGAGGCGACGGCGACGGAAGGCTGGCGAAACGTTATCTGTTTCTCGGGTAATGCCCGTGGGATCGACCGCGAAACGGGGATGCGTAACTGCACCAACGCATTGGAGCAGGTTCTGCCCTTGGCCCAAAAGCGTGGCGTCACGCTTGTGATGGAGCTGCTAAACAGCCGTGTCGATCACCCCGACTACATGTGCGACCATTCCGCCTGGGGCGTTGAACTTGTGCGTCGCGTGGGTTCGGAGCACTTTCGCTTGCTGTTTGATATCTATCACATGCAGATCATGGAGGGCGACATCATTCGGACGATCAACCAGCACCACCAAGCGTTCGGCCATTACCACACGGCAGGGAATCCCGGGAGACACGAACTGGATCAGGATCAAGAGTTGTATTACCCGGCGATCGCGCAGGCGATCGCGGACACGGGGTTTGAGGGTTTCATCGCGCATGAATTCGTTGCCAAACGGGACCCGCTGGCAGCGCTGACCGATGCGGTTTCTCAATGCATCGTCTGAAACGACCTGCAGAGCAAGGGGAACGCCTCTCTGGGGGGCCTTGCTAGGCTTCGTCCAAGAGGTCGACTGCGGCAAAGCGTTGGCCTTCTAGCATTGCTAGGCTGGCCCCCCCGCCGGTGCTGACATGGCTTACTTGCTGAGCAAAACCGAGCTGCTCCACAGCCGCTGCACTGTCGCCGCCCCCAATGATGCTAATCGAATCGCTATCGGCAACGGCCTGGGCGACCCGCTTGGTACCCTCGTCAAATGGTGGCATTTCAAACACACCCATCGGCCCATTCCAAACCACAGTTTTGGCCGCAGAGATCAACGATGCGTACTTCTCCGCCGTTTCAGGACCAATGTCCAGCCCCTCCCAGCCCTCAGGAATTTGACCCGCTGCGACAACCTGCTTCTTGCAGTCGCTAGAAAAATCGTCTCCGCAGTGAGTGTCGATCGGTAATTGTAATTTGTCTCCTCCTCTTTCCATCAGTTGCTTAGCCAAGTCGACACAGTCGGGTTCGACTAAGCTCTTACCCACCTGGCCTCCGCTGGCCAAGGAAAAAGTGTACGCCATCGCACCACCGATTAGAACGTAATCGCAAACCCCCAGCAGGTTTTCGATGACCTTGATTTTGTCGCTAACCTTCGCGCCGCCCAAGATTGCGATGAAGGGTCGCCGCGGCTGGCTGATCGCATCGGTCAAATACTGAACTTCCTTTCCGACCAAATGTCCGACCACTTTGGGCTTTCCTTGCATTGCCTGTGGGACTGCAAACATCGACGCATCTTTCCGGTGACAGGTCCCGAACGCGTCATTGCAGTACACGTCTGCCAGCCCGGCCAGCTTACCTGCAAAATCAGCGTCACCCGCTTTTTCACCTGGATGGAATCTTAAGTTTTCAAGCACCAGAACACCTCCAGCGGACAAATTAGCGGCTTTGCTTTCAGCCTCACTCCCCACCGTTTCGGTTGCAAATACGACTTCGCGACCAAGGAATTCCTCAAGACGTTTGGCTACCGGAGCTAGGCTAAATTTGCCGTCGTTTCCGTCCCCCTTGGGACGTCCAAGGTGACTGATCAAAATCAATCGGCCACCCCGATCCAGAACCGACTGGATGCTGGGCAGCGCCATTCGAATGCGACGATCATCCGTGATAGCCTGTTGGCTATCCAAGGGAACGTTAAAATCAACCCGCATCAGAACGGTCTTGCCTTGCACATCCACTTGGTCGATCGTTTTTTTGGCCATGATTTTCTATTACCGGTGTAAGAGGAAAGCGTCCTGGGCAACTTCTTGTTGCTCAGGACGAAATTATCCGCATCATTTCGGGCTTGCCAAGTCGTGGTGTTTCCTACCTGCGGATCCTGGCAACTGCAGCAACAATCACGCAAGTCGTGTCGAGGTAACGAGCCTGCGAACCATCGCAGCGGGTTGCCCTGTTTGTTCCAGTAAATCACGTTGCTGTTGTGCCCCATTGCCGCGTCGAAGCATTTCGGCCAGATGCAGCAATTCATCCTCGCAATGCAACTGCTGAGCCACGCTGCGTAGTTGCTGCAATAATTGGGTCGTGACTTCTTTGACGGACTGCTCCGTATAACTGTAGCTGTTGACCAGCGTTGCTTGCATCCCAAATCGAGCTGCCCGCCATTTGTTCTGTCGAATCATCATCGGATGGCAATCAAACTGGTAGGTACCTTCGTCAATCTCGTTGCTCAAGTGAAAAACCAGACATTGAATCAAGGCAGCCAGAGCGCAAACATCGTCCAGATTTCCGGGCATGTCGCAAATTCGCACCTCAACGGTGCCAAAATTATGATGCGGTCGCACATCCCACCAAATCTCGCGGATCGTGTTAATGAAACCAGTATCGACCAAGTGATTGATCAGCCAGACGTACTCGCTCCAATTCCGCATCAATGCGGGCAGCCCCGCCGTCGGCAGACCTTCCATGATTTTGGAACGGTGCGATTGCAGCCCCGTATCCCGGCCTTCCCAGTAAGGGCTATTGGCGGATAAAGCCAACAGTAAAGGCAAGTATTGCATGATGCGATCGCAAATCATGACCGCCTTGTCACCAGATTCCACGCCTACATGCACGTGCAGCCCGTTGGTGATTAATTGCCTAGCCATTTCTTGCAAAGATTCGACCAGCCCCAGATAACGTTCCCGCTGGGTTACATGCTGGTCCTGCCAGTGACTAAACGGATGGGTACCCCCCCACCACAAGCCCACTGCCAAGGCGTCCGCGGCTGCTTGGACCTGGCGAAG
>SLFV01000531.1 GCA_007124075.1 Roseimaritima sp. | reverse complement strand
GCGATTGCAAATGTGAGCGACCACAACTTCGTTGGGATCAATCGTTTCACGACGAGCGAGCCGGACCATGGCAGAACCGCATCAGGATTGAAGGAAAGACGGGGCGATGCAATACAGCGAAACCAGCATGCACCACACAGACGGCAATATCAACCCCTGAAAAATGCTCTGTCCCTTTAAGGGGCGGTCCCCAGCGAGAAATTCGAGAATCGCATCGCCTTTTCTCAGAGGTTCGCAAGCCCGATTGCCTCGACTCCACCGGTTGCTTCGTAGCCACCGAGCTCGTTGCCCATGTGAACGCCCAAATGATGCATGACCATTGCGACGCAACTTGTGCCATTGCGATGGGGCCCGAGGACGGCGAAGAACGGCGCGTCGCTGTGGTCGGCATTCTTGGCATCGTTGAAGAACCTAGTCTGGGTCCACCTGCGACCGCAGATGTTGGACTTGGTTGGCAGTTTCCGACCCATCGCTGATCGATGGCTCGCTCGTTGATCGCGATTCGCTACCTGATTCGCTTTCCAACTGACTTTGCGACTCGCTAAACGCTCGCATTTTCGCCGGTTTTGACGCCACGGTGATGGTGTGTTAAACTAATTCCGGAGGATTTTTGATGCAAGCAAACTCGATTCAATCAGAACTTCGTGACTTCGTTCAATTTGCGTCTCGCCGAGTTGAGGGCGGTGACGATCGTCTGTCGCTTGAGGAACTCGTGAGGCAATGGCGGCAAGATGCCGAATACAACGAGGCAGTAGCTGATGTGCGTCAAGGCATCATCGACGATGCTCAGGGCAAGGCGCAACCGCTCGCCGATGCTTTCGTAGATGTACGCCGGAAGTTAGGGATCGCAGATTGACACGAGTTGTCCAGCTACTTCCACGAGCGAGGATACAGCTCTACGAATCGGCGTCGTGGTGGGCAGAGAACCGGTCGGTCACTCAAGCTGCTCGATGGTTGGGCGAAATTGAGACTGCGATTGCAGCATTAGCCAGTGAGGCCGAGCGGCATCCTCTCGCCCGTGAGGCCGAGGCGTTCGAGTTCGCGTTGCATCAAATGAATTTTGGTGTTTCAGGAAGTGCCACGCACCGAGTCCTATTCTCATTCGATGACGCCAGAGTCCTCGTATACGCAGTCCGTCATCTATCTCAGGCTGAATTGAAGTCTGGTGATCTGGAATAACGGTGCGTTAGTCGACTGGATACATGTTGGTGAAAGAAAACGTGACAGGGGTAGTTTCGGGCATTCGCGATTGTCATTTTGCGACTGCGGGCCGTGGGCGTTTGTTTTGATTTTGCGCTTTTTTTTTAGGGCCGAAGGCCCGGCAGAACCTTTGCCGGTGCCGGAAGGCACCGGAAGCTTGGTAACTCCAACGATTTAGGCCCGAAGGGCCGACACAGAACTGATTGTATCGCCCCTCCGGGACTATAGGGTAATCTCTTTCTCACACCGGGGCTTATCAGCCCTGGCAGAGGTTGCTTCGGCCCTTCGGGCCTAAACCTCGCAACTTCAAAAGGCGTTTGCAAGGACGTCCGGGCGGTCGCATGGTAGGGTGCGAACCGTGACGCTCGACAAACTCCTCGGTCCACTCCTCGCTACCATAGGGACGCCCACGTTTAACACAAGCTCGCAGCGATTTCAGCTCCGCCTCCGAAAGAGCCGCTTGCACCCGACCTTCCCATTTTGGCAATCTACGGATCGGTCAGGGTGTCAGTAACCTGGAGAAAGAAAGGGGACGCAGCTCAATGTTTTTAGATGGGTAGCGTGTTACGATCCATGGGAAGCCCAGACGCAGGGCCGACTCAATCTCTGGGTAATTTGAGGTGACTTTAGGCGAGCAAATGGGCTGCGTCCCCTTTCTTTTATCCGTTCACCAGCCGGAAAAGAATCAACACAATCGGTAAGGAAAATAGAATGATCATCAACCATCTCTCACGAGGTATTTTGCTGCACTGGTTGAACGTCTTAACGACTTGCGCCAGTGCCATCGCTCAAGCTCCGCTTGACACGCGTGAGCTGACAACCGAACCCGGTGCTGTGTCGGCAAAAACCCCGCTTAAGGTTTTTATTTTAGCGGGGCAATCGAATATGGAAGGCCACGCGGAGGTTCGCACCTTTGACTACATCGGCAAAGACCCGGCGACGGCAGACTTGCTCCAGGAGATGCGCAATCCGGACGGGACGCCTCGGGTTTGTGACAATGTTTGGATGTCGTATTTGACCGGGCGCTATGATGGCAGCGCGAATGGCGAAGGCTTAGGGAAATTGACCGTTGGGTTTGGTGCGCGCGGAAACAACCCGTCCCAGCCGAGCAACAAGATCGGGCCGGAGTTCACGTTCGGCATATTTATGGAGAAAGAACTCAAGGAACCGATCCTGATCATCAAGACGGCCTGGGGCGGCCGGTCGCTCCATACCGAATTTCGTCCGCCAAGTGCTGGGCCTTACAAACTGCCCCAACAGGTTCAAGACCAGTGGGATAAACATCCGGATGGTGCCCATGGCATTCCCAAGCTTGAAGACCGAAAGAAATGGCAAGCAGACAAGGATGCCGCGTCAGGCGTGTTTTACCGCATGATGGTTGAACATGTGAAGAAAGTGCTCGCCGATCCCGGTCGGGTCTGTCCTGCTTACGATCCGGAAGCCGGCTATGAACTGGCAGGATTTATCTGGTTTCAAGGTTTCAATGATTTGGTCGATGGCCAAACCTATCCAAATCGCAACTATGAAGAATACTCGCGCCTGTTGGCGCACTTGATCCGCGATGTGCGCAACGATCTTTCCGCCCCCAACATGCCATTTGTCATTGGTGTACTGGGTGTTGATGGCGAAAAGAATGTCGCCTTCCGCGAAGCGATGGCCGCACCGGCCGCCTTGCCCGAGTTCCAAGGCAATGTAATTGCGGTGGAAACCGCCCCGTTTTGGGATCGCGACATCCAAGCCGCAGAACCGAAACAACGCGAGTACAACGACATCGTCGGCACAGCTCATACTTTGAAAGTGGATGGTACGCTCGATACGCAGCGGAAATGGGATCAGTTCTGGCAGCCGATTGGAAAGCCATTGCCCGAGTCGCGAGAGTGGCGGTTTGCCACGGTCGATGCGACGGAAGCAAAGGACAAACTGGAAGAATTCACCGATCGGCGATTTCGCGACATCACCCTGCCAGCCGGAATCGAGAATTGGTATCAGCCAGAGTTCGATGACAGCCAGTGGACGGAGGGAAATGCCCCCGTCGGCAAGGGGGCCTGGAAACATAGCGGAATCACCTTGGATAAATTCCCATCACCTTGGGACGATGGCGAATTCTTGCTGATGCGTTCGACATTTGAAGTGGACAACCTCGACTACGACACCTACCGACTGGCGATACTGGCCCGGCAAGGGTTTCATGTTTATCTGAACGGCCACAAGATCCACACTTACATCTGGTGGTTGGAGAAGCCGCAGTATCGCTCGATCGTTCTGGATCAAGAACAGACTCAACACTTGAAGAAAGGGAAAAACGTCTTAGCGATTTATGCCAACGATCAATACTCGCCCAAATCTCCGGAACATTACGCCGCGCTCGACGCCTGGATCGAGGGCATCACCAAGGCAGACCAAGAGAAGTTCGACCTCGCCTTGGAGGAAGTCCTTTCACCGAAGGACCGAGCCGCCCTCGAAGGCGCCTCCAACGGTGGCTACCACTACTTCGGCAGCGCAAAGATTTTTGCGCAGATCGGTAAAGCGTTTGCTGAAGCAATTATTGAAATGCAGAAATCCAAATGAAGATCAATCAGTGATGACACGATACTGGATGCTGCAACTGCTAAGCATGTTGTTTCTCTACCATGCCTCGCCTTTACACGCGCAGGTCCACTACGATAGAGATAGCCCGTGGAACCAATGGGCGGAATCAGGACCCAACGCGAAAGTGCCCGGCTGGTTCTACAACCTCGGCATCACCGGGTTACGGGCACAATTGGTGGCCGACGAACCGAAGGCATTACTGATCAAATACGTTTTCCCCAACTCCCCTGCGGACGGCGAAGTCAAAATCGGCGACCTCATCGTAGGCGCGGGCGGACGGATGTTCCAGGAGAATCACCGTAATGGATATGGTGAACAGGTGTGCATATATGACGGGCCAATCTCAGAAATCGCTCAGGTGCTGGAAGAGTGTCAGAGTGCCGAACGGGAAATAAGAAATAAAAAGAAATAAAGGGACAGAGCATTTTCTAGCAGGGAACACAGAGTCCCTGGAGTTGCTATTTGTCTTTGTTGGTCGCTTGCCCTGGCCAAAGTGGCGAACGTCGACCCAAGCGCTGGCGAGTCGGGAGGCCGGATGGTCAAATCTCGGCACGGTCGTTGGGCCACGTTAGCGGCACCATGATCGCGATTCGTCACTACGTCGCACCATCGTAACCGTACACCAGAACCGTTGTTGGCGCGGGGTTTAGCTTGGTGGGTTTTGTTTCGTTTCACTTAAGCGGAGAAACCCCATGCCCCGTCCCGAGACCATCGAGCTGTGGCGGCAGCGTATCGAACGATTCGATGCCGCCAACATGACAGTCGCCCAGTTCTGCCGAAGTGAAGGC
>SLFV01000536.1 GCA_007124075.1 Roseimaritima sp. | reverse complement strand
GATGATGCCGATGAAAGGTGTCATGGACAAAGTCGAAGGATGGTTACTGTTTACCGGTTCCACTGCCGTTTAGCCTGATACGATCAAGCAGCCTTCGCCGCTGTCCACCTTACGAGCAAATCCACGCTGAACCCGAACGGACCGAATGGGGCAAAAACTGCGACAGTCGAATTTTAGGACGGCGCGTCTTTGGAAGGGTTCATCGACGAAAAGAAAGGCGCTTAACGCCTCGACGCAATATCTGATGAACTATCCACTAATGCTTGACCTTGAACTGTCAGGGGAATTGAATCTCGAAAGTATTTTTTCCAGAAACCACATCAAATTCAAACGTTTTCTCCATCGCCTCCGGTGGGATCGATACCGAAGGGGAGCTTAAATCCATTGCGTCATCGCTGGGAGCGACCGCACCGGGCAACAAGCGAGCGGTATGTTTTCCGACCTGAGCGCCCATCGCATCGGATGTATATGCCAACTGGTACACTCCGTTCTGGTCAGTGATTCCAACCGAAGTCCTGCCTCCAGCCTCCGGTGAGAATTGGACCGTGACGTCCGAAAGCGGCTTTCCATCCATTGTCACCGTCCCCGAAACTTGCCCTAGCGGCGGCAGGTCACCTCGACCGCAGGCGGCTAACAAGACCGCACTGGCCGTAAGGCAAAGAACGGAAAAACGCTGGAACATGGAAGCGTGCGCTATCATGGCAAAGAAGCCTTTTCGAGTGGATTGTTTGCGGTGCAATAAGACGACAGGGTGCGTGATCAAAATTCCCCAACCGGTTGACCGTCATCTCGTGCCAGCAAACGCTCGAACGTACTCTGCACGGCTCGTAAAGCATCGGGACCAGGCAGATGATCGATGGTGTCGGAAATAAATCGGACCGATCCGTCGCACAAAGTAAATTGCGTGCCCCCCGGATGACGACTCGAGAATCCAAAGAGACAATCGTTGCCAATGGCTGAATTTATTGGCACCGTCCCTGACGCAAGAATCCCACGATTGGTGAGCTGTTCATTTTGACTATTGGTCCCAAAGACAAGCCCGGCGTTGCACGATGCGATCCCTCCAGTGGGCCGATTCAAAGTCCACGAACGCTCGCCGACCATGATCGTGTTACTCGTTCCATCGGTGATCTCAGCGAACCGTAACCCCGGGCCATTATAGAAAATCCCATTGGGTGCGGACGTTCCCAGGATCGTTTGAGGCGTGCCTCCTGCCCATTGACTGGGGACACCGCTGCGAGTCCCAATTAAACGGCCCCCCCCATGCCAGCGATTACTTCCATTGCTGCCGACGTAATTCGATAGCGAAGCATTCACATCGGCGTCTGAGTTATTTCGCAGTCGATGGCCGGTATTGACCTCGGGGCCAGTATCGGAGGGACAGCGATACATCGGCATCGGTGTCTGCAGAAGCGCCACACGATCAAAGGGAGACCCTGCAGTCGCTGCATCTGCAAGGCGAAATGCGCCGGGCGTCAGTTGCTCGTGCAACGGTCCCTGCTCCATGAAAGGTAGAATGAACGACCCCCAGCCCCAGGAGGACTGGTTTCCGGAGACCCAGGCATTGGCACCGAAACCAGGGAGATAACCCGAGGGAAGGGTGTTGTAGGTATCGTGGTAATTATGCAGAGCCAACCCGAATTGTTTCAGATTATTCGAGCAGGACATGCGTCTGGCTGCCTCACGAGCGGCCTGAACTGCGGGAAGCAACAGGCCCACCAGAACACCGATGATTGCAATAACCACCAACAGTTCCACGAGAGTAAATCCATGTTGTCTTTTCATCTGAAAAACCTCGAGAAGTAAAGAAGGAAAAGGAAGAGTGGTCAAAAAGCAGAAACGGTCATGGCCACAGAAAAGTTTTGGTGTTTCGGACATGAGTATCCGCAATCTTCGACGGTACAACGTTTCATTGTGAGTGTCAACAACATTCACATGCTCAAACGGCGCGTTTCCTGCCGTTACATGGATCATCGATACGCAAACATGCGATCGCAGCACAATTCCGAAGTTATCGGAAGAGCCGAAAAACATAGGGGTGCAGCCATCCGTTCAGGCGTGCCGTGGACGCTTCTATTGTTCTATTGCGAAAAAAATTCGGGGATGTCCGAAGAAGCGGTGAATCTTTGAGAAGGACAGCTCAGGCGAGTGGAAGAGGAGAATAAAGCAGACACCATAGCTCTCTCTACACCCTACCACCTATTCCCGCTGCCGGACCGGGTGAGGGGTTGTGTTTGAATCTGCAGCTCACGTGGCATTTGCGGAGGGAAGGCGAAGACAGACTCGTTAGCAACCTCGAACAGTGCCTCCAACTGGCTTCAGTATCGGGCTGATGGAATTTCGTCAGAAGCCGTCGTGCTTGCGGATCCCGTGGGGACGTCGGACAATGGCGCTGAACCCCTCAGGCTGGCAGGCCCAAGCGTTCCACTGACTGTGATCCGTTTGAACCAAGGAGTTGACATGCATTTGCAAGAACTTGACACCAGTGTGCGGTACCAGGCCCGCGTATACCAAACATTGCGACTGACGCCGGATCGCTGCGCAGAGGAGGTGCTTGAGCTGGCCCTGGATGTGGCAAACGGTTTGCGGATCAACGTCGGTCAACACGTCGGCGTGCTGGCACCTGGACAAAAGCAATTTGGGCAACAGCATCACCTGCGACTGTACACGATTGCCGATATCCCCGAACCCCTGGCTTCGGGACAAACACGAATTCGCCTGTGCGTCAAACGCTGTTGGTACCTTGATCCTCACAGCGGCGAGCGTTACCCGGGCGTGGCCTCGCATTACTTGTGCGACTTGCAACCCGGCGATCTGCTGACTTTGACCGGACCTTACGGTCAAGCTTTCGAGGTGCCTGCCGAACCCGATGCGACCTTGATTTTAATTGGTGCCGGGACAGGCATTGCTCCGTTTCGTGCCTTCGTCAAATACCTTTACCTCCACGCGCCACAATTCCAGGGGCGAATATGGCTGTTTCATGGGGCTCGCACCGGTCTGGAGCAGATCTACAGAAACGATCTTCAGGATGATTTTGCCCAATTCTACGACCTGGAAACGTTTCAAGCGATCTCCGCACTCAGTCACCGTCCGCATTGGTCCGCAGCGATCGATTGGCACAGTCCGCTGCATTCTCGTGGCGAATCGTTGTGGCGTTTGCTGACGGATGCCCACACGTACGTCTACCTAGCGGGACTGGAACAGATTCGGGACGAACTGGACCAGGTCTTCAACCGACTGGCCGGTCAGGCCGATCATTGGCAGCGTCGCAAAGCGGAATTGGTCGCTGGCGGACGCTGGGTGGAACTGTTGTATTGAAGTTGAAGCGGCTCAGTAGGGGATGGGCGATCAACTTTGGTCGGAGTTCTCGGCGGGGGCCTTGTTTCGCAGAAGAGTGAAAGTAATGTTTCAAGCTTGATCGTCGCTTCGCCGGGTCCATTCATTTTCACAAGTCAAAGCAAATCCTTGATCGAGCCCGTTCCTGTCTGGTTGCTGTTGTCTGTCACGATGGTCCCGGCGGCGACCGTGTCGCTGTTGGCTGTCTATCCGATTCGTCGTTGGGCACCGCGGTGGGGGCTTGTGGACCAGCCGGGAGCTCGAAAAGTCCACAGCACCCCCACACCGCTGGGTGGCGGTCTGGGGATCTGGTTTGGAGTCATCGCGACTTTTGCGGTCGGCACCGTGATGGTTGCGATAGTGCGAGGTTCCGAGCGATTATCGGCTGGTTGGTCCCCGGCCCATCTTGCGTTGCTGGAAGGAGCCTGGACACGGATTGATGAACTTTGGGGCATCCTGGCGGCAGGCACGGTCCTGGCTATCTTGGGGTTACTGGACGATCGATTCGGATTGTCCGCCGGATTGCGATTGGTGGTCCAAACGTTAGTGGGGATCGTTGTCGTGTTTGG
This sequence comes from Roseimaritima sp., assembly GCA_007124075.1. GTDB lineage: Bacteria > Planctomycetota > Planctomycetia > Pirellulales > Pirellulaceae > Roseimaritima. The sequence goes on along the minus strand of SLFV01000536.1, from coordinate 673 downwards.
ATTGGGGTATCAGTTTACAGCGTTCGTTCCGCTGCCATGGCTGACCAAATCGCTGTCGGTGTTATGGATCGTAGCGCTGATCAATTCCTTCAACATGCTGGACAACATGGATGGCCTCAGCGGTGGGATTGCGGCGCTGGTGTCACTGATGTTGGCGATCGTGATGCTGCTGACGCCCGACCCGGAAACAGGTTTGCCGCAGTATCTGGTGGCAGGCCTGCTGCTGGTTGTGGCGGGAGGAGTCAGCGGGTTTTTGTGGCATAATCGTCCGCCAGCGAAAATTTTCATGGGGGACTCCGGAAGTTATTTGGTTGGTTACCTGGTCGCGGTGGCAACGTTGTTGGCCACCTACGCCAGCTTTCAAGAGGTTGCACGCCCTCACGCCGTCCTGGCTCCGGTCTGTGCAATGGCGGTGCCGTTGTATGACATGCTGACGGTACTGTGGATTCGCATCCGTGCCGGACGCAGTCCCTTCCAGGCGGATAAATCGCACTTTTCGCATCGTCTGGTCGATTTGGGGTTGAGTAAATCGCAGGCGGTCTTGACGATTTATTTGTTGACCCTGACCTGCGGTTTGGCTGCCGTGCTGTTGAGCTTTGTAACCGTTGGGGGCGCGATCCTGGTCCTGGGAATCGTGTTGTGCATGTTGACCCTGATCATCATTTTGGAATCG
>SLFV01000318.1 GCA_007124075.1 Roseimaritima sp. | reverse complement strand
GATTTTGGACATAGCGTGGTGGAAGATCCCGTCAGTGTTCATGACTTTCACGCGACGATTCTTCACCTTTTGGGATTAAACCACCACCGATTGTTTTTCAGACGCAGCGGATTAGAAGAACGCTTGACCGGATTTGAACCGCCTCGAGTGGTCTCGGAGATTATCCGTTGAAAACGATCTCCACGTTGCTCAATCGACGCGATTTGCTGAATCTTGGGGTCGCGGCGGCATCGATGCCGGTGGCCGTTACCAACCGCAGGATGGCCAACGCCAGCGACCCGCGACGGTTTCGCATTGTTGATACCAACGTCAGCCTGTTTCGGTGGCCGTTTCGTCGTCTGCCGCTGGACGAAACCGGCAAACTGGTTTCGAAACTGCGATCGCTAGGGATCGACCAAGCATGGGCGGGCAGTTTCGAAGCGATTTTGCATCGTGACCTTACCGCGGCGAATCGGCGGCTTGCCCAGGTGTGTCGAGCGTGGCCGGAGTTGATTCCGATCGGTTCGATTAACTTGCAATTGCCTGATTGGGAAGGCGATTTGAAGTGCTGCCTTGACCGACACCAGATGCCCGGCGTTCGGGTGTATCCGAATTACCATGGTTACCGATTGGATGACCCCCGGTTTGCCAGATTGGTAGAACTTGTTTGCCAAGCGGGTCGATTTCTCCAGATCGCTACCGCCATGGAAGACACGCGAACGCAGCACCGTTTGGTTCGGGTGGCGGATGTTGATCTTGCGCCGTTGGTGGACGTGATGCCCAAATTTGCAGACGCGCGGGTTCAATTGCTAAACTATCGCCCTGGGGTTGCTACGCTGAAGAGGCTGGCAAAGCTTCCTGGTTTGTATTTTGATACGTCGCGGGTCGAGGCGACCGATGGTGTTCCGCAGTTGGTCAGGCAGGTGCCCGAAGGTCAAGTTTTGCTGGGGACCAACGCACCGTTGTTGATTCCCGAAGCGGCAATGGTTCGCGTTCATGAATCGGGCCAGTTGGATGATGCGGGACTCCGCTCCGTGCTAGGTGACAATGCTGACCGATTGCTGAAAGCGAACGCGTGAGAGACACAGCGACGCACCACTTGGGCCTTCCGTCGGAGGCCCAGTTGAGAAGCTATCGTATTTGGGATGCTTACTTCACGCCGTCGTTTTCGCATCCTGGGGCTGACGGTAGCAGCCGGTTGTTTGCGGATATCGAAAGGTCCCTGCCAGCGCTCCAAGTCGGATGTATCGAAAAGGCCTGCTTTTTTGCGCATGTCGGCATTGGGACCACGACGGATGCGAATTTTGAAGATTTGGTTCGTGGACGTCCTCAGCTCGTGTTAAAACCGCTGGAGCGTTGGCCCGATTTGTTGCTGGGCATGATTCAATTGAATGTCAAAGATGTTCGTGCTTCGCTTGGGGCGCTCGATCGTTGGTTACGTGACGGACCGATGCTGGGTGTTTATTTCGCCAGCGGTGGCCCCGGAGCGTTGCCCTGTACCCATGCGAACATGCGTCCGTTGGTCGAACGAGTGATCGAATTGGGTGGCGTGATCATGCAGCACACTTGGTTCAAGACGGGTGGTAAAGAGGGGCCCAACGAATCGACCCCCTGGGAACTTGCGCAATTGGCAGCAGCATATCCCGACCACAAGTTCATCTGTGCGCATGCGGGGGGGGAGTGGGAACGAGGGATTCGCGCGGTCCGTGATGCCCCCAATGTGTTTATTGAAACTTCGGGATTTGATGCGACAGCAGGGTTTGTTGAGATGGCGGTCCGCGAATTGGGAGCCGAGCGGATTTTATTTGGCAGCCATCTCCCTTCGCGATCGTTGGGTACCGAGTTGGGAAAAATTATCGGAGCGGAAATAAGCGAGCGGGAGAAGGGCTTGATTTTAGGCGGGAACTTCCGCCGAATGGCAACATGATGACGGCTGGATCACTACCGATGATCCACCGTGGCGTCTGGGGTATTCAAATCATGCATCGTCAACCCATGCAGATTGCGAGTTGCTCCAGGCCACAAAAAGCTTGCGATGTAACCGACGATGAAACAGGTCACGATACCACTGGTCGTATAAAGGTAACCGTTGACCTTGGTGAATCGCCATAGCCAAAACATCGTTCCCGCTCCGACCAACGCACCCATCATGGCACCGGGGGCGTTGGCGCGGCGCGTCAAGGCACCAAGCATAAACAATCCGCCCAGAACGCCCATGAACAGCCCGATCACTTTCATAAAGGCATCAAACAGGGATCGAATCTCAGGGCTGACAAAGACGATGGCCAACAGCGTTCCTAACAGCCCCGTCAGGAACGTCAGCCAGCGCGCAGCACTCAGATAACCACCCTCGGTTTTGCAAGCCGCCAGAGGTCGCATCCAGTCGGTGACGATCGTCGTGGCCGTTGAATTCATACTGGTCGAAACCGTCGATTGTGCCGCCGCAAAAATCGCGGCAACAATTAACCCCGTCACCCCAATCGGCATTTCGCGCGAGATAAAAAACGGGAAGACTTGATCGGTGGTGAGCGTCGGATCGAGTCGTTCGGGGTGCGACTGATAAAAGGCGAACAACGCGGTTCCGAGTCCGAAAAACAACAGCGTCGCCGGAATGGCCAGGACCGCGTTGGTCCAAATAGAACGAGCCGCAAGTTGGGGATTCGCCGTCGTCATGTAACGTTGCACCACCGCTTGGTCGGCGGTGTACGAGGAAAGGTTTTGCCCCAAAGCCCCTAGCACGATTACCCAGAGCGCGATCTGAACACTTGTCACATCCCAATGGAAATTCGCGACCGCAAATTTGTCGGCCTCCGTCGCGGATTCAAAAAAACCAGCTACCCCTCCATCCACGCCAGCGACTAACAGACCCAACGCCAATAACGCGCCGCCCAACAAGACGACCGTCTGGACCGTATCGGTCCAGATCACGGCTTCGATCCCGCCCAGCGTACTGTAGAGGATGCTGAGCATGCCCATCAGCAACACCGAATGGATCGGCGTCAACGGCGTAGCAACGGCCAAGGCCAATCCGGTCAACGACATCACCACCGCCATGCGAAAGACATGGAACAAGGTGAAGCTTAAACTGCCAAACCGACGGACGGATCGACTGAACCGCTTTTCCAGGTACTCGTAGGCACTGGTCGCATCGATCCGGCGAAAGAAGGGCATGGCAACATACACCGCAAGCACCGCGACGACGGGAATCATAAAGTTGCCCACCGCATAAACCCAATCCTGAGCAAATGCTTTGGAAGGGATGCCGGTAAAGGTCAGCGAACTGAGCATGGTGGCAAAAATGCTGCAACCGGCAGCCCACCAGGGAATATGTTGCCCGCCGCGAAAGAAATCGTTGGTGTCTTTGTTTCGCCGCGTGAAATAGACGCCGATGCCAACCATGGAAAGCAGGTACCCAAACAGAACCAAATAGTTGATCACTCCAAAGTCATGGGATTGCTGCACTGGCGTGATACGCCAAACGTTTGTCGTCCGGACACGCGGTCGCCATTCGCCGCTGGGAAGGATGATGGCGCCATCCCAACGAACCGCCGTGGTCGTCACCTGGTTCGCTGGGACTTCGCCGGCACTTGTCCACGTATCGGTAATCGTGTGGTAGACCAACGCCTGCTTCGGAAATCCGGGATGATCATCCTTCAATTGATCGGCCTGAGAAAATAGCGAACCATCGTCACCGCCCAGTACGAAAAGATGACTCTGCCCCTGCGAAATCGCAGCTCCTGCCATCACGCAACGAGGAACCTCCGATCGTCGTCGCCATTGACCGGTCGACGGCTTGTACTGCCAGACATCACGCAAAAACTCGACGCCCTCACGTTCCAATTCCGATCGACAGCGACCGCTGATGACGTAGACGCTGTCGTTGAAACCGTCATGTTGGTGTACGGTCAAATTGAAGGCGCGCGCGGCTCCTGGCCACGGCGGAAGCTCCTTCCACACGAATCGCTGAGGATGGTTCTGCTGGTTCAGGTCGAGCGCCCAAAAATTATTCATTGCCGTTTCGAGGGCCGCGTCACTTTGCCCACCCGCCAGATAGATCACGTTGTCAACAACTGTGGCGGCTCCATAAGCACACGGTCGCGGCAGCGGCGGATACTCCGTCGTTGTTAGCGACCCGGCTTGCGCATCCCAACGCAATAAAAACACCTTATCAAAGAACCCCTCGGCATCATTCCCCCCCATGCATACAATGCCGCTGTCAGTCGATACCGACATGCCATAAGCGATCGCCCGCGGCAACGCTCCGGTGTCTTTCCAGACATATTCGCCACCGGATCGAATCAGCACGTAAATTCGATCGCGCCAAACCTTGTCCTGGTCCCATACTGGCGAGGGAAAATTGGCACCGCCAGCGACAACCAAAGCATCGTTGTGGACTCCGACAAACGGTCCGGCAACTCCTAAATCGTCAGGCAGCGAAGGCAAGGGTTGCCATGCCAGCACGCTGGGTATTGCAGTATCCAAAGACGCTGCCTCAGTGGCCAGACCGTTCGGCACAACGCATTCAAACGGGCCAAATAGCAAGCATCCTATCGTGAGCAACCCGTGAATCCAGCCTTTCATGAATCCAGCCTTTCATGAATC
>SLFV01000293.1 GCA_007124075.1 Roseimaritima sp. | reverse complement strand
GATCCGCCACGGTGTGTTAGGGCCATCCCTGGTGATCAGCTATTCGCACTCTCGCGAGGATGTCGCTGCGACCCTGGCGGCTTTCGATGCGGCGCTGCCAATCTACCGCGAAGCACTGGAGCGTGGCTATGAGCACTATTTGGTCGGTCCCGGTACTCAGCCGGTGTATTTGAACTACAACCGTCCTGCGTATCAAAAAGCACCCTGGTGAATCGCGAGTCTCCACTGCCGACCGTTTGTTCTGCTGAGCAATCGTATCCGTTGGGCACGGAAATGCTTGGATGGATGCGAGATTTGTTTCCTTTGCACCGCGCCCAAACAGGCGTCGGTGTTCGAAAAACCTTGCGGTATTTGCAGCATCACCTACCCTTGGAAGTCCACGAAGTCGCCTCGGGCACAACCGTCTTTGATTGGACGATCCCGGAAGAGTGGCACATTAGGGACGCGTTTATCGCCGACTCCAAGGGCCAGAGAATTGTTGATTATCGGCAGTGCAATCTGCATGTTGCTTCCAACAGCCAACCGGTTTGCCAGAAACTCTCGTATGCGGAACTGGAACCACACCTACATTGGCTGACGGAACCGCCTTCCCTGGACACCGTTCCGTATCGCACGATGTTTTTCCGTCAGGAATGGGGATTCTGTGTCAGTCAGCGAATGCTAGATAGGCTTAAGACCGACCCTGCCGAAAAATTCACCGTTGTCATTGACGCAACATTCTCACCTGGCAGTCTCAGCTACGGCGAGGCGATCCTACCGGGCCAGTCTCGCGAGACGATTTTGCTGTACGCGCATTGCTGCCACCCCAGCCTAGCCAACGATAATTTGTCAGGCATCGTGGTCGCGACGATGCTGGGCAAGCAACTAGTGAAGCGTGCCAAGCAACAACCGCTCCGCCGGACTTATCGGATTGTCTTTGCGCCCGCCACGATCGGGGCGATCACGTGGTTGGCCGCTAATCAGGCTGATTTGCCTCAGGTGTATGCCGGTCTGATACTAACCCTGTTAGGTTCCAGCGGTCCGTTTATCTACAAGAAATCGCGACGCGGAGCGACCGTGATCGATCGGGCGATCGAGGTATTGTGGCGGGAACTAGACAATCAAGGTCGGACTATACCATTTGCCCCCTGGGGGTACGATGAACGACAATTCGGGGCACCCGGCTTCGATCTGCCGGTCGGTTGCTTAATGCGAACCACCCCTAGCGAATTTTCCGAATATCACACATCCGCAGACAATTTAGAGAAGATTCAGGCACAAACACTTCAGGAGACTTTGAAAACGCTCCAACAGCTACTTACCATACTGGAATCAAACGATCTGCCCGTCAATCAATCGCCCTTTGGCGAACCGCGACTGGGACCTCGTGGGTTGTATCGGCCCTACGGCGCGGATGACTCGTTGGGGCGTTTTCAAGAAGCCGTTCTTTGGATTTTAAATCTTGCAGACGGTGACCACGACCTGCTGGATATATGTCAGCAGGGACAGTTGCCTTGGAAATTGGTTTCGCTAGCCGCCGAAGCTTTACGGCAGCAGGGACTGATCAAATCCGTAGACTAAAACGAAGTTCCGTCAACGAAAAGTTTTTCCATGACCAGCCAACTTGCCATTGAATATCGAACGTCCGCGGAGCGAAGTACAGACACGCGTTGCTGCCGGTTTTGCGCTACTCCGTTGCGAGATGTCGTTGTCGATCTGGGGATGTCTCCACTGTGTCAAAGTCAAATCGAACCGGACGCCTTAAACCAACCCGAAACGTTTTACCCGCTTCGCGCTTATGTTTGCCAAGCTTGCTGGCTGATCCAAGTCCACGAACACGTAAGTGGCGAGGAGATTTTCAGTCACTATGCCTACTTTTCCTCCTATTCCGATTCTTGGTTAGCACACGCCGCAAAATATGTAGACAAAATTACTGAGCGCTTGCAGCTAGGGGCAAACTCGCAGGTGATCGAACTGGCCAGCAATGACGGTTACCTCCTGCAGAATTTTGTCGCCAAAAATATTCCGTGTTTGGGGATTGAACCAGCGACCAACGTCGCCCAAGTTGCGATTGAAAAAGGGATTCCGGTGCTGAACCGCTTTTTTGGCGTGGAAACCGCTCGAGAAGTGGTCTCCTCGGGAAAACGCGCCGACCTGATGATCGCCAATAACGTGTTAGCGCACGTTCCGGATTTGAATGATTTTGTGGCGGGAATCAAAATTGTTTTGGCTCCCGGCGGCACGCTGACCGTCGAATTTCCGCATGCTCAAAATATGATCGAACTGAATCAGTTTGATACGATCTATCAGGAGCATTATTGCTACTTCTTGCTGCTGACGCTGGAAAAGGTATTTGCATCGCATGGGATGCGATTGTTTGATGTCGAAAAAATTCCGACGCACGGCGGTAGTTTACGAATCTACGTTGCTCACGACGATGATTCACGACCGATTACACCGGAAGTGACGGCGGTTCGTGATGCAGAGCTAGCTGCGGGCATGACCGACATGCAGGCGTACCGCGACTTTGCCCATCGAGTTCAAGAAACGAAATGGAACTTGCTGGAGTTCCTCATTCACGCGCGTCGCGAGGGAAAGACGGTCGCCGCCTATGGTGCTCCCGGCAAAGGGAACACAATGCTGAATTACTGCGGAATTCGCGAGGATCTGGTTGCCTTCACGGTGGATCGCAATCCCTTCAAGCAAAATGCATTTTTGGTCGGTTCGCGAATTCCTGTTTATCCGCCCGAAATGCTGTTCCAGACCAAACCCGATTACGTCCTGGTGCTACCTTGGAACCTACGGTCGGAACTGGAACAGCAACTGGAACCGATCCGTCACTGGGGCGGCAAACTCGTGTTTGCGATTCCTCAACTAGAAATTGTTTTCTGAAAGCCAGTAGAATGAAGGTCGTGTTATTTTGTGGAGGTTTCGGCATGCGGCTGCGTGAATATTCGGAGTCCGTGCCCAAGCCCATGGTGAATATTGGCTATCGTCCGATCCTTTGGCATGTGATGAAGTATTACGCTCACTTCGGGCATAAAGAATTCATCCTGTGTTTAGGTTGGAAGGCGAATGTAATCAAAGAATTTTTCTTGGCCTACGACGAATGTGTCTCCAATAATTTTGTCCTGTCTGCGGGAGGACAAAAAGTCCGACTGCTCAATCGCGACATCGAGGACTGGGACATAACCTTCGTCGATACCGGAAGCAATTCCAATATCGGGCAACGACTGCGGGCGGTTCGCCCCTACCTGAATGGTGACGAAACCTTCCTAGCGAATTATACCGACGGACTAAGTGACGTTAATTTGAACGATTTGATCGCGTTTCATCACCGCGCACAGGCGACTGCGACCTTCTTGTCCGTGCCCCCATCGCAGACCTTTCACGTCGTCACTGCGAATGCAAACGGATGTGTCAACGGCCTGCAGGCGATCACCGAATCAGGTGTCTGGATGAATGGTGGTTTTTTTGTATTCTCCAATCAGATCTTCGACTACATTCAACCTGGCGAAGAATTGGTTGATCAACCATTTAGTCGCTTGATGTCCGAAAACCGCCTGCACACGATGAAGTACGACGGTTTCTGGAGCTGTATGGACACGTATAAAGAGTTGCAGGCACTGCATGACCTATACGAAAAGGATCAAACGCCTTGGGCGGTTTGGAAATCGGATGCAACGGTCCCAGAGTGCCCCCCTGCCGACTCCAGTCAGTGCCTGTTACCGTACAACTCGCTTCCGCATTAGCATCACAAGGAACTGAACTTTTCTAGTTTGCTTCGTGGAATAAGCTCGAAACATGCTCCTCCATCTCATTGCGGATAAAGAACTTAATAGTGGTTTGTGGTCCGTTGGTTTACTTTGATGAGTTCGTTTAGTTTCAACAACGTCAATCATGTGCTGTGTCTAGGCGCGCATGCTGACGATATCGAAATAGGCTGTGGTGCAACCATACTTAAATTGCTCGCCGCCAACGCGCAATTAAAAGTGACTTGGATCGTTCTCTCGGCTGACGGATTACGGATTGCGGAAGCTCGCAAGAGTGGAAGTTTTTTTTTGCGGACTGCCGCCGAACATGCGATCGAAGTCTTGGACTTTCCAGACCGCTATTTTCCTTCGGTTTGGCCGCAAATGAAGGACTATTTTTCGCGTTTAGCGACCCGCATTGATCCAGACTTAATTTTTACCCATCGGCTTGAGGACCGGCATCAAGATCATCGATTGACTGCTGAATTAACATGGAACGCATTCCGTCGCCACACGATCCTGGAATACGAAATCCCTAAATACGAGGGTGACCTAGGACACCCGAACGTCTTTGTTTCTCTTGCGGAATCGGAAGTTGCAAGTAAGCTGGAGCTTCTGTGGGACTGCTTTCCTTCACAACACGATAAACCCTGGTACCGACCAGAAACGTTTCGATCTTTAATGACTTTGCGTGGTGTGGAAGCTGGTCCCAGCACGACGTATGCGGAAGCTTTTTACGCCCGTAAGCTTTTTTTTGAATAATCGCTTTGATGAACAAAGAGTTGTACACGATTGTCGATGCGATCGAAGCCGTTTTGACTAACAAACGGCTAATCATCGTCACTTGGCTAAG
>SLFV01000156.1 GCA_007124075.1 Roseimaritima sp. | reverse complement strand
GTGGGCGACGCTATACGTGCTACTGGTGCACTTCGTGGTCGCATTCTGCGAGTTTTAACCCCGTTCAACCCGGACTCCCAAAGCACCCGCAGCCTACCTGTTCCGGGTTGCCCTGCGTTGGTTCGGGTTGCCCCTCGCTACACCGAATCACGCTGGTTCACACCGAAATCTGGGTGATTGCTTGGAAAGCGGGTTCCATGCGGATACGGTCAAAGTCCGGTTCGCAATCGACGCGCCGCCGCAAGTCGGGCTCGATATCCAGTGCCCACAGCAATTCCGTTATCGCCTCGGGGGTCTGCCCCAGCAGCGCCAAGTAACATGCCAGATTGAAATGCAGTCCGGCGTGATCGGGGGTGAAATAAAGACCACGACTGACAGCGGTCGTGGCTTGGTCCAAACGACCACACCGACGCAAGGCCCAGCCCAGGGCCAGCCAAATATCGGGGTCGGTTGGTTCCAATCGCGCCGCTTCTAACAGATATACCGAAGCTGCCCGATACTTCCTCAACACACGCAGACTTTGCCCCATGATCAGCAAACGTTTCCAAGCATGTTGCAGGTCAACGGGGCAATCGCGAGCCATACGCAAGGCCTTCACAACCGTACGACGGCGCAGATCAGCCCGAAGACCAAACTTCGAGGCGATCGATGTCGCCAGCATCAGATAGCCCTCGGCCTCTTGCAGCCGATGCCGACTTCTGACGCGTTCTTCGGTAATCATCGCCGGTCTCCATGTAAGATGCCTCGCGTGCGGTTGTACCCCCGATTGTATCTCAACATGTCGGAGGGGAAAGCCACAAAAAAATGAAAGCAAACAATCTGAGCGAAGATTTTCATTATCCCGCAGCGGAGTTGATTGGAACCGAAAGATCCGAATTACTCGAATAATTGGCTGTTACCCCTCCGTGTTTCTGGACGATAACGAAGCAAACCGCGCAAACGATAAAGGATCGCGATTCCGGGTGGCTGATCGCGGCAGACCCGTTTTTTCCGAGGATCGATACGTAAAAAAGTTGGGATTCCACCTAATGCCTGCATTTTTGCGAATTTGGGTAATTGCCGTTGCGATTTCAGCAATCCTCTGTCCGATCGTGCAAACAGCGGCGGGGGCTACCGAGCCTTTGGCAGCGTCCTACTTCCGTGACCCGCAAACGGGCAACGTTTATCGGCGCGTGGAGCGATCGTTCGACCGACCGATCACCGCCACGGAAACCAATACGCGGGAACGGACGATTTATCGCCCAGAGGTCTTGTCCGAAGTTCGCACCGAACAGCGGACGGTTTACACCCCGACCGTCCAGTACGAATGGGAGCCTGAATGGGTCAATCGCTGGAACCCCTTTGTTCAGCCAACTTTGGCCTACCGTTACGTCCCCAGGATGCGTTGGCAGGCGCAGCAGCAAAGCTACCAGATTCCGCAGACACAGACCCGTTGGGTGGCGGAAAAACAGATCGAAAATGTCCCGCGGCAGGTTGCCCAACTGCAGCGGGAAACTCGAATCGAATATCACCTGGTACATGGGGGACCGGCGTCCGCGATCGCTGATGAAACCGTCGTCGCTCGGCTTCAATCCGCTCCGCTGCAACAACCATCGCATCCGGGCCACGAAGTCGCGGCACCGATGTCAACGACCATCGCTAGCATCCCCACCGGGACCTACAATGACCTGCCGCGTTCGTTTCCGCAAAGCGGCATGCGTCCATCGGTGCTGAGCCCGCAACCCCAACCGATCCCTGCAAGCGATACCGAAGTCGCCAGGCTGCCACCGGCAAGATTGTGGCGGTAAGCTTCCTGCAAGATTCCTGCGGCCCAACCGCCAGCGTGTCAAGCGGACGGCGATTCGCTGGTCGTCCCCCGCACCGCCTGCTGAACGCCATCGGCCTGGAACCTCCTGAGGGTGAATTCACGCTAACCTAAAGGGGGATTTTCTTTCGAGGGGCTTGTTGAAATTCTTGCCTGAGGCGGATTGTTGCGGGCGATCGATCCTCGTGCCGGTGTTGGTGCTGCTGAATCGACACCAAGCATGGTCGGCGACATCCGAAAACGCAGGCTCAGAAATCGGGCTCGATTTCCCGACGTCTCCCACAGTTCTGCGCTGGCGTGTGCTATAATGCCGCAGGCATTGGTACAAAATTTGCTTAAAAATTTAATGGGCCACCTGTCAGTGAACGCAGAAAGCTGGCAAGCATCCGCTTTCGATTTTCCCAATCGCCTGTCGATCCCTGGGCGAGCGGCAGATGAAACACGACCACTCAACCGGAGTGCTTGGGCACTGTTACGAACCTTGGTAGCGCGTGCTGCGGGAACTGCCCGGTATGTTTTAGTGTGCCTCCCTCCCTGAAAACTCACTCCCGAACCGAGCTGAAAATGTCCAGAACTAAACGCGACTTCCGCTTCCTTCCGCTTTTCTTCTTTGCCGCGTGCCTAGCAGCCTGCTGGGGATCGCTGGGCTTGGTATTCGCGCAAGAATTACAACAGCGTCAACAGACCGCTGTCCAACGCGGGATTGACTATCTGCGGCACCAAGGGCAAGCCGACGATGGATCGTTCAGCAGCCAAACTGGTTCGGCGGTAACCGCCTTGGTGATCACCGCAATCCTGGAAAATCGTCCGCAAGCGATCAGCGATCCGATGATCACTCGGGCATTTCAGTATCTGGAATCCAATATCCGCGACGATGGCGGGATCTATTCGCTGGGTTCGATGTATCGCAATTACGAAACCAGCCTTGCCGTATTGGCGTTCAAGCGGGGAAATGAAAACGGTCGCTACGACCCCATCTTGAACAACGCCGATCGATTTTTGCGAGGCATTCAGTGGACAGAGGACCAGGGGGTGGACCCCAGCAATCCGGCCTACGGGGGTGCAGGCTACGGGACACACAAACGGCCCGATTTGTCCAACACGTCTTTCATGATCGAGGCTCTGCGGGAATTGGGGGCCGCTGAGGATGACGAAGCGATTCAGAAAGCGTTGGTTTTCGTCAGTCGTACACAGAATCTTGAATCTGCCGCCAATGACACGCCCTTTGCGGCACGGGTGGATGACGGCGGGTTCTATTACACCCCGGCCGCTGGTGGACAAAGTCAGGCTGGCCAGACGCCCGGTGGAGGACTACGTAGCTACGGTTCCATGACCTACGCGGGATTGAAGAGCATGATTTACGCGGGAGTGGAGTCCGATGATCCGCGAGTCCAAGCGGCGTTAAAATTCATCCAGGACAACTACTCGGTGGAAATCAATCCGGGCATGGGAACAGCCGGGCTTTTCTATTATTACCACACCTTCGCCAAGGCGTTGGACGTGGCGGAGATCAAGACATTGGAAATCCGGGGAGGGGAGCAACGTGATTGGCGCGGTGAGCTGACCGCAATGTTGCTGAAGCATCAACAACCCAGCGGTGCGTGGCTGAACGTGGCGAATGAACGTTGGATGGAAGGAGATGTCAATTTGGTGACGGCGTATGCGTTGTTGGCTTTGGCACGAAGTGCTGAGAACGGGTCCTAGTGCTTTGCTGCAGAAGGACGAACTGCCAAGGATATTTCCCCGGCAGGTTCGCCGGAAATTCCCTCTTGGTGGCTGATTCGTTTATAATGAATGAAGGGTTGGTCGCTTCCCCCGCCGTTTGTCCTTCATTTTTGCCATCTTTTATTGATATGCATGTTGTAACGGGTTTGCTGCCGGTTCGTTTGTTTGCCGGTGGGTTGCTGGTTGTGCTGACCTGTGGTCGGCCCGCGGCGGTGGCTGTGGATGTAGCCCGTGTCCAGCAGTTGCTTTCGGATCGCTGCAACTTTTGTCACGGACCGGATGCCGCACGACGGGAAGCCGACCTACGGCTTGATACGCCGGCAGGGGTTCACGGCGAAAGCAATCATGGCGGGCACCCGTTTATCGTCGTCCCGGGAGACGCCGGTGCCAGCGAATTGATGCGGCGCATTGAATCGGGTGACCCCGGTGAACGCATGCCCCCCCCCGAGTCAAATCTGGGCCTGTCCGCCGATGAAGTTGAGTTGCTTCGAGCGTGGATCGCAGCGGGCGCGCCGTGGCAGGAGCATTGGTCGTTTCAGCCGATCCAGCGACCGCTGCTTCCGGACAGTCACTTGCACCCGATCGACCGGTTTATCGACTCGAAGCTGCAAGCTCGGGGGTTGACGGCACAACCCGCGGCGGATCGTGCGACGCAACTGCGTCGTCTGTCGCTTGACCTGAGCGGGCTGCCACCCGATGTGGACGAATTGCAGGCTTTTCTGACCGACCCGCGCCCCGAAGCTTACCAGCGTCAGGTCGACCGCCTGCTAAGTTCCGCCAGGTTTGGTGAACACATGGCTGTTCCATGGCTGGACGCGGCTCGGTATGCGGATACCTACGGGTATCAAGCCGACGTGTATCGAGAGATGTGGCCCTGGCGAGACTGGGTGATCGATGCCTTCAATGCCAACATGCCTTACGATCAATTCTTGACCTATCAGATTGCGGGAGATTTGATCCAACGGCCTACCCGCGACTCCATCCTGGCCACAGCGTTCAATCGGCACCACCGGCAGACCAACGAAGGGGGCAGCATCGAAGAGGAGTTTCAGGCGGAGTACGTCGCCGATCGAGTCAATACGCTTGGCACCGCCGTGCTGGGGCTGACACTGGAATGTGCCCGCTGCCATGATCACAAGTACGACCCGATCTCGCAGGAGGACTATTATCAACTGTTTGCCTACTTCAATAACATTGACGAATCGGGGCTCTATTCACACTTCACCAAAGCGGTTCCGACGCCCACGCTGTGGTTGCCAACGGCGGATCAAGAACAACGACTGGAGGTGTTGAACCAGGACATTGCAAAAGCTCAAGCCAACCTTGCTGCGGAGCGAAACGCGGCAGCGGGTCGGTTTTCGCAGTGGTTGCAAAGCGACGCGGCTGGCGAAGTCGAGGATCACTTTCCGGATCAAGTCGCCGACTTTCGCTTTGACACCGCTGCCGACGGTGCGATCAGCAACGAAGTGGATGCGGAGGTCAGCGGGCAGCTTCGCGAGGGCGCCACGCTGGTCGCTAGTGACCGTACTGGCGGTGGACGGTGCCTGAAGTTGACAGGCGAAGATGGCTTTAGCACCGTCGCCGGTGGTGGTTGGACCAGAGACGATCCTTTCACGATCGGAGCTTGGTTGAAGGCGGATCGGGAACACAAACGTGCGGTGATTTGGCATCGCAGTCGCGCGTGGACCGATGCGGGCAGCCGTGGCTATGAATTGTTGCTCGAAGATGGGCACTTGAGTGTCGGGTTGATTCATTTTTACCCCGGCAACGCAATTCGTGTGGTTGCGAAGGCACCGCTGGCCATCGATCAGTGGCAACATGTGACCGTTCGTTACGACGGCAGCAGTCGCGCTGCGGGCGTGACTATTTTCGTCAACGGGCAGCGGCTGCCGGTATCCGTCGTTCGTGATTGTTTGAATCGAACCATCAATGGCGGCGGGGCTGACCAGTTTGCGATTGGTTTCCGTTTCCGAGATCGTGGGTTTACCGGTGGTCAGGTTGATCGATTGCAAATGTTTGCGCGTGATTTGACCGACGTGGAAATCGAGGCGTTGGCTGGGCAGGCCACCGTGCAGGAAACCCTGCGGCGGATTGCTAACGAGGACGCCCAAACGTCCGACCTGTGGCATTTGGACTGGTACTGTGGCGTGGTGGATTCACCGTATCGCCAGGCCACGTCGGAACTGCGCCAGGCCCGCCAGCAGCGTAGTCAACTGGTCCAACAGATCCGTGAGATCATGGTGATGCGCGAACGGGAAACACCGCGTCAAACCTTTGTTTTGCAGCGTGGGCTGTATGATGCACCGGGCGACAAGGTGCGTCCTGGGACACCGGCGGCGCTGACGCCCGAGCCGTTGTCGGGGCCCGCCAATCGGCTGGGGCTTGCCCAGTGGTTGGTTTCCGATCGTCACCCGCTGACAGCGCGGGTCGCGGTCAATCGGATTTGGCAACACCTGTTCGGGGTCGGTTTGGTTGCCACGGCGGAGGACTTTGGCCGTCAGGGCCAGATGCCCAGCCATCCCGAACTGCTGGATTATTTGGCGGCGGATTTCATCGACAGCCAGTGGGACGTGAAGCGACTGGTGCGGCTGATAGTCACCTCCGATGCGTACCGACGGGACCCCCTTGGTACGGCGGAGCAACTGGCGATCGATCCCGAAAACCGCTGGCTGGCTCGCGGCCCCAACCGCCGTTTGGGGGCTGAGTCGCTGCGCGATGCGTACTTGTTTGCTGGAGGCCTGCTGGCGGAGGTTATCGGCGGCCCATCTGTCAAACCCTACCAGCCCCAAGGATTGTGGAAAGAAAAAGGTGGGGCGAAATTCAGCCGCGACCGCGGCATTGGTAGCCACCGCCGCAGTATATACACCTTCTGGAAACGAACCTCTCCACCGCCGTCCATGTTGTTGTTTGACGCCCCTGATCGCGAGACTTGCGTCGCGGCCCGCCAACCAACCGCCACTCCGTTGCAAGCGTTGGTGACTCTCAATGACGAACAATTTGTCGAAGCGGCTCGGGGGTGTGCAGCACGCGTGATGCAAGCCAATTCAGATGCAGAAGGCATGTCCGATTCGGCAGCCATTGGCCAGTTGTGCCTACACCTGCTAAGCCGTCCGCCCTCCGCTGTGGAACTGGAAATTCTGTCACGACTGTTGGCAGAGCAACGCGAATATTTTGCGGGGGATCGGGCCGCAGCCGAAGCCTTTTTGGATGTCGGGGACTTTCAGGTCGACTTCGATGAGGATGACGACGGATCGGTCATTGAATTAGCTGCCCTGACGGCGACGGCGCAAGCACTGATGAATTATGCTCCCGCGGTAAGATAAAGCAGGTCTTTGGCTTGCCGAATAATACGCAAGAACGAAAATAAAAAATTCCAAAGTAACTTCTATGACTGATCTGCTGTCTAAAACGAAACATCTCCGCCGCCATTTTTTCGGCAACTCGGCTTTGGGACTCGGTACCGCCGCGTTGGCCACGTTGTTGACCCGGGAGGGGGTGGCATCGGCGGCGTTTCCCAGTTCCGCCAGTGGGAAGCCGTTGCTGGCGCACTACCACCATCGACCTGCGGCCAAGCGGATGGTTTCGTTGTTTATGAGCGGTGGGCCGTCGCAGATGGAAACCTTCGATCACAAACCGCTGTTGGCCCAGCGTGCAGGCACCGACCTGCCAGAGTCCATTCGGTCCGGACAACGTCTGACCGGGATGTCGGGAAATCAGGCTCGCTTTCCGCTGGTCGGATCGCCATTCACTTTTTCGCGGCACGGATCATCCGGGATGGAGATCAGCGAACTGCTGCCCTACACTGCAAAAATCGCGGATGACTTGTGTGTCATCCGTTCGCTGCATACCGAAGCGATCAATCACGACCCTGCGATTACCTTCATGCAAACGGGCTCGCAGATCGCCGGACGTCCCTCGCTTGGTTCTTGGTTAAGTTACGGCTTGGGGTCCTCGTCCGACCAACTGCCCGCATTCTGCGTGATGATCTCCAACAACGGACAGGGGCAACCACTGTACGCTCGGTTGTGGGGCAGTGGTTTTTTGCCCAGCGAACATCAGGGCGTTCAGTTCCGCGGTGGACAAGACCCCGTGCTGTACCTCAGCAATCCCGCTGGGATCAGCGATCAAGCCCGAAGAAAATTGCTGGATCGGTTGCAAGAACTGCATCAGTCCTTGCACCAGCAGACGCTGCAACCGCATCTAGAAGATCGGATCGTGCAGTACGAAATGGCTTACCGGTTGCAGCAGTCGGTACCCGAGGTCGCGGACCTGTCCGACGAACCGGAATCGACGTTTGCACTGTACGGTCCCGACTCTCGCCAACCCGGAACGTTCGCAGCCAACTGCTTGATGGCGCGTCGATTACTGGAACGCGGGGTCCGATTCGTGCAACTGTTTCATCGCGGCTGGGACCAGCACGGCAGCCTGCCTCGTGGGATCCGCAATCAGTGCCGCAACACCGATCAGGCGTCCGCCGCACTGGTATCGGACCTAAAACAACGCGGTTTGCTGGACGACACCCTTGTTATGTGGGGTGGCGAATTTGGCCGGACAGCGTACAGCCAAGGCCCGATCACAGCCGACAGCTACGGTCGCGATCACCATCCCAGGTGTTACACCGTTTGGTTGGCCGGGGGTGGCGTGCGTGGCGGGAAGGTTTACGGAACGACCGATGAATTCAGTTACAACATCGTGGAAAACCCGGTGCACGTCCACGACTTGAACGCCACAATCCTGCATTTGCTGGGCGTCGACCACACGCGCTTAACCTATCGGTACCAAGGCCGCCGGTTTCGATTAACGGACGTGGAAGGCGAGATCGTTCACGACATCTTAGCGACGTGAGCGCAACAACGGACGGTTCACTGCTGGGCCAGTTGGTTCGCTGCGACTCTTCCCAGATTCAGCAGATCTTCTCTTGCGTCAATGTAGTCGGCGATCGCCACACGCAGGTCGACGGGAAGCGATCGAATCTGTTTGTCGGTGTGAATGTCAACTTGCCCTCGGAACACCTGACCCAACCAATCTGCCTGGACCGGTGCAGGATCCTTCCATTCCAGCACACTGGCGACCTGACGCAGAAGATTGCTCGATTTGGTTTTTTGCTGTCGCGAGCGATACTGATAGACAGCACGACGGAAAGCCTCTTCCGCATCGGCCAGCGCAAATGCCGCTTGTCGGACTTCCGGTACATCGTCAATGAACGTGGTAACCATAAAGTCCCCCTGACCGACATACCGCCACTGCGGCTCACCTGCCCCAAAAGCCCCGCTTTGCCTGCGGCTTGCTTCCGCCGTCATCCGCACATCCAACAACCCCGCTTGCCAGTTGTCCGGCACCGATAGGATAACCTCGAATTGTCGATCGCCTTCCAAGACCTGCATTGCGGTAGCGCGCAATTTGAAATAGACCCCCCGCCCGCGACCAAAAGTGCCGCTGGCGGCGACTAATTCCAGCGGGGCGACCTGCTGGTAACGGACGCTTTCCAGGTCCTTGCCAGCCGCGTCCGCCAGTGCCGTACCTGTCCCCACTCCGGGATAGGCACCGGTCAAGGTCAGCCCGAGATGTTTGGATTTTTCAGCCGTTTTCTGCACTTCCAAATTCCCCTGGTATGGACTGCACAGTTCGGTTCGAGGCGAGTAGTCCACGACCGTGACGGCGGGATCGGTGCAAAAAATTCGGACGACCATTTGCTGTGGCTGTGGGCTGCGGGGGGACAAAATGATCGTCGATATCCGCAAGGGAACGCGAATCAAACGTTGCCCAGGCAAGGGCTGGACCGAGTCATCTTCCACAACCGACGTTCCGACCGCCAGCCGAGCGAGGTCGAAACGAACCGAACTTTCAGCCCAGACGTTTGCCGACGCGAACGTTGCCATTGCGGTGCCGACCATTAGCAAACAGCGGTACGATTCCGTCCAAGTTCGATCGCGGCGGGCAAAGGATCGAGAAGCCGAGAATCGGAAAAAATGAATAGTGAACATGGCTGCTCCTTGTGCGGGAAAGACGTCCGTTTCCGTCCGCATCCTGCGGCAGCAGTTCCCGTGTTGGCAAAAAAGCACCGGGACCAAGCTCGCTTCCGTCCGGGGAAGCTGTCGGCTTTTAATGCTGGCAATCAGTAGTGAATCGCCAACTTCCAACAATGAATGTTATGCGTTAGACCTTCGTGGGCAAGTCAAAAAACCGAAGAACGTGCGGAATGTCGATGTAGTTGTTGGGAGATTGTCTGAATCAGCGGCTGGCATGCATGTCATCGTCGTGAGACAAGTTGTCCTGATTTCGACGACACCCCACGGGTCTGGGATTTGAAGTGAATTCCAATGAATTCCAACTTGCAGGCCCACTTCCGCACCTTGGCATGCCATTCGCCTACTAAGCATCGTGCGTAACTAATTGTTCCTTTGAACCGTCTCTCCTGGCCCTGCGGAACAGGAATCGCCGGGAGAGATTTAGCGAGAGGGCGCAAGACCAGACAGTTCTTTATCGCACGATGCTAAGCGAGACGGGCAAGGCTTGCGGTGTTTGATCTTTCGGATGGAATGACCGCCAGACGTTCCCGAAAATTTCACGGCTTCCTTACTTTTCGACCACGGAGAAACCTACGATGCTTCGCTATTGCCTCAGTACACTATTGATCGCTGCAGTTGCCTTGCCGGCGACGGGATGGGGCCAATCGCTCTCGGACAAGCAGCAATACATTGGCAGCAACCCTCGTCCCGGGACCAGAACCATCATGCGAGATTCCAGCGGCCGGTCGATCGGCACCGCAATCACCGATAGCCGGGGTCAGACCGCTTTTCGCGACAATCGCGGTAGGCTGACCGGCACGGCCAGGAACACTAACGGCCGGATCAACTTCCACGACCAAGCCGGCAGGTTATCGGGTTGGGCAACGACAAGGAATGGCAGAACAACGTTTCGTGATCGCGGCGGACGGATGACCGGTTCGGCTACCTCCAACAACACCCGCACTATTCTGCGTGATCAGGCCGGACGAACTACCGGTTCGGTCCATAAAAGCAACGGACGACAAACGTTCCGCGACCGGTCGGGACGCCTGCGGGCCACCGCGACCCAATGATCGCGGGAACGCCCCACGGGCCGTTACCAGAAAATTAGGTGCGGGCCCAGCGGTCGGTTCAGATAGTCGATGCATTGCTGTTGACGGGCGGAATGCATCGGCGACCTGGCTACCACGACAACGACGTTTCGCTGCTGCGTCGGCTGATTTGTTCGTCAGCCACCTGGAGGTACCGAGTCGATTCTTCGGCGACCAGGACCACATCGCCCGAAGTCACCTCGGCCCGGAAGCGGTGGACCCCTTCGCGGTTCGCTCGAGCTTCGATTTGTAGCTTCAGTGTCTGGCCCGGTTCGATCCGATCAACACGATCGAACACGACTTTACCGACGCTGATCTCCCCTTGATGGCCGGAGACTTGATTCGGCTCCACAAAGTCGCTGAAGTGCGCCAAAACCTGCACATCCGTGGCCGCTTTGGAACCGCGATTGTGCAGCACGATTTCATAAGTCACCGGCGCATCGACGGGGGCGGGTGCGGCAGGGTCATGGGCTTGCAACACGAGATCGGCGACCGCTTCGACTCGGGTGCTTAATGCAACCTTGGCTTCACCTGCAGCGCTCCCTCGGCACTGGAAAGCCAACTCGTGCTCTCCTGTCTGGTTCATGCGGCATCGCAGTTGATACTCCAGTTTCTGCCCGGGTGCCAATTCACCGATCTGCCATCGCAGAACGCCACCACTGATCTGCGCCGAATCAATTCCTCCCAGATACTCGACTGCCGCGGGAATCTTCACACTGGCGGTTGCGTTGCGGGAAATCGCTTTACCGTTATTGATCACTTGCAAGCGATAGGCTGCCTCGTTGTGCTGGTAGCGTAACGGTGGCCCGGTCAGAATCGCTTCCAAGTCGGCTGTGGCGACATTGATGGTCCTGCTTGCTTCGGCCCGCAAATCCAAGTCACCTGTTGCCAAGCCATGGATCTGCAAATCACCCCGATCCTGTGCAGATAGTTCGACTTCGAACTGCGCCTCCTTTCCGGGTGGAATTTGTCCAATCCGTTGCGCCTGAGGCGTCGGAGATTGCGGCGACAACGTGAAGACGACACCGGGGGCCACACCATCACCGGGATTTAAAATACGAACGACATAGGTGGCCGATTCCCCGAAAACTACCTCTTCCGGGCCGTCAATCAGGATTTCCAACTTGGGTTCCTCCACCTGAACCAGCATTTTTTTCTGTTGGGGAACCAACGTCCAATCGACCTCCACGTCAAATCCGCCCGCTTGTTGGGGAATCAACTGCATGGTGAGTCGTTGCACCTCACCCGCTTTCAAATCTTCGACCTGCCACAACACCTCGTTGGACCGTGGATCGCTTTCCAATTCCACAGAGCCACTGGTAGGCTTCCAGTTGCTGACCGCGACCCAAGCTGGCAGGACGGCACGGACCACGACCCCTGCCGCGTTGACGGACCCCCGATTTTCGACTCGCAATTCGTAACGATTCGGTTGACGGAGCGTCACGCGCTCGGGGCCTTCGGCAACAACCCGCAGTCCCGGTGCCTCTGACGGAATGCTATTGATCCCGACCGTTTTTGGCGGAGACTGGTTGGCGAGTTTGGGCTGGCTAGCCTGGGTTGCCGGATCCGCCTCGCCCGTCGCTTTCCCCGCAGGTGTTTGGGACTTTACCGAAACGTTGGCGGAGGAATTCCAGCCGTCATCAGAATCGGATAGATTGCTGGAATCTTGGGCAGCCAACCCCGAGCCCACCGGCCGATTCTTGGAGCCCGGACGTGCCGGTTCCGAGATGATGCTAGGCCCGGAATTTTCTAACACCAGCGACGCCTCCGCCTGGTCCTCTTTGTCCTCTTTGTCGGCGTTGTCGGCTGAATTTGGGTCGGACATCGGCAGGTTACCGGTCAGATTATCGGCAAGCACCTGAGGAGCGCGATCGACCGCCTGCATACTAGGCGGTATCGCTGGCGCTGCGGCTTGCGGTTCTGCTTGCTTCTGAACCTGCCGAGCGGCATCGGATTCGACTGGCAGCAAGCCCGCCACGCTGTCGGGGGAATTGTCCCCCGTCACTCCGGCGATCGGTCGCTGGGAAACTTGGGGTGCCGCACCCACATTTTGATTGCCATTCGCGATCATGGCTGGACGCTCGACCGGGACTGCATCGGAGGCCGAACGCTGATTCAGTTCAAACGGTTGGACAGTTTCCCGACGGCTGCGGCGACTGCTGAAGGTCTCAGAGAACGCTTCGTTGGTCGGGCCCACTTCCAGCTCACGACGCTCGAAAGCAGGCGGCCGGTCGGTGTCGGGTGCTGGCGGTTTAGGAACACCACCGGGAATAATGGGAGCAGGCGTACCGCGCGCGGTTTGGGGCGCGGACCGGTTTCCAGTAACCTGCGGCCCCGACGCTGCCCGACGCGGCGCTGCTTTACCCGGATCGACAATCGGGCCGGTCGCTCCGCCACTTTGGCCTCGCGGCTGGTGGAAAGGCACTCCGGTCCAGTCGACGTTCTTCGGATCGATGGTCGAGGCCGGTGTTCCGGCGGACCTTTCGCCTGAACTCGTGCTCCCACCTCTGCCCGAATCCCCTGAAAAAAGTCTGCCCAGGATACCGGGGTTGCTCCGCCCCATGCTGCGCGCTTTTTGCGACCATGCCCTAGGGGTCTCGCAAAAAACGCAGGACAAAACAACAATGACCGTCAGCGGAAGTGTTTTCTGATGAGCGCCAAACATGCGCGGACCTCGACGTGGAAAGGTGAGTTTCGACACGTTTCGTATCGGCGTTCTTTTTTCGTCAACTGAAACTATTTTGACGGTTCTATCGATATTAACAGATCGCACTGATTGCTCTGGCAAGCGATCCAACAGACGCAGTTTTGAAAGTGATTCAATGAGCACCCGTAAAGAAAAAATCGAAGCGATGCTGGCAGACGATCCCAGGGATGTTTTCTTGCTTTACGCTTTGGCGATGGAACAACGCAGCGAGGGGTTGACGGAACAGGCGATCGCTGGGTTTGCCGACTTGACCAAGCAGCAACCGCCATACGTACCCGCTTTTTTCATGGCGGCACAGGTTCTGGTGGATGAGGACAAAATCGCAGCGGCCCGCACGTTCCTGCGCGATGGCATCGAGGAAGCACGCCGACAGGGCGACGCACACGCTGCGGGAGAAATGAGTGACTACCTGCAAATGCTGGGAAGCGAAGGCGAATGATTGATGGACAAGACCGATGCGGTCGTGTTGCGAGTCGTGGAGTACAGCGAGACCAGTCTAGTGGTTACCCTGTACACCCGCCAATTTGGCAAATTGGCTGCGATTGCCAAAGGAGCGCGACGTCCCAAGAGTCCGTTTGAAGGCGCCTTGGACCTGCTGTCGGTTTGCGATGTGGTACTGATTCGCAAACCGGCTGACCAGCTAGCGATTCTGACCGAGGCGAAATTGGTGCGGCGCTTTCGCGGGGGCGAAAATCAGGCGTGGTCGCGGTCTGCCCGCCTGGCTCGGTTGCACGGTGCTTTCTATTTGGTCGAGCTGTTGCGTCGGCTAGTGGAGGATGGCCAGGGGCAGGAAAACCTATTTGAATTGTTGCTAGCGACGATCGCCAGGATTGAGGGCCGAGCGGATCTACTGGCCACGATTCTGTACTTCGAAGTTCAGGCGTTGAAGCTACTGGGCCATGCTCCACGGACTCAGTCGTGTGTGTGCTGCGGACGCTGGCGATCCGCAGGCGATCCCGCCCTTCCCTCCGCGTTGCACGCAACGGAGGAAACCGCACAGCACCCTGGCAAGCAAAGGAAGCGACTTTGCATCACGTCTGCCAGTTCCGTCTCCGAAGCGGCAGACGTGTTTCGTACAACCGCTCCGAACAACTTTCTCAATTCCAAAAAACAAATCACTTTCGGCTTGCTTTCGATTGGGGTGCTATGCGATACCTGCACCCCAAGCGAACGCAACGCGATGCTTATTCGGCCAGAAACACTAGCATTGCTGGATCGGTTCATGCAAGCAAACGGTCCGCTTCCGGATTCTGAAATCCAGGGGGCGATCGTTGAACTTCGCAGCTTGATTCGTCGAATATTAGAAGGTCTGCTTGGGCAAAGTTTGCGGCTTGGTTGTTACGTGCCGGTTGCATTGCAGCAGTGATGGATTACCAGTCTGGGACCGGTATTTGTTTTTTCGGGGACACGGATGTCGGGAACGAAGAACAAACTTTTCGTAATGCAAGCGGGATGTTGCGCGTTGCTGGTGATCGGGCTGCCGGGATGCCAATCTTTTTCATTCCTGAAACCGCCGTCCGATGACGTTGTCCCCGGATCGATAGCAACGGTGGCGCATGAGGTCGACACAGGGGACGAAGCAAAAGAGCGGCCGACGCTGCAAGCACAGGCGGCCAGGCGATCAGAACAGTTTGGCAGGTTTGTCACGGGACGCGAACAATTGGACCGGAACCGGGCGGTCCAACTGTATCAACAAGGAGACCGAACGTTTCGCGAGGCGATGGAATTGGATCGTGATCAAGCGAAGCCTCAATACTCCCAAGCGGCCAAGTTGTTTTCTCGAGCGGCGGAGGCGCATCCTGATTCCGCCTTGGAACAGGATGCGTTGATGATGGCGGGGGAGAGTTTTTTCTTTGCCGATCAGCTCCGGATGGCCGAGGATCGCTTTTCAAAATTGCAAAAAAATCATCCCCGCAGTCGTCACAGTGATCGTGCGGCCGCACGGTTGTTCGAAATCAGCCAATATTGGATCGAAACGCATAAAGCGGGCGTCAACATTTCTCCGATCAACCTGTTCGATCCGTCGCGTCCGATCATCGACACCAAAGGCCATGCGATTCGCCTGCTGGATAACATCCGTTATAACGACCCGACCGGACTGCTGGCCGACGATGCCACCATGGCGGCGGCAGTGGAAAAAATGCGGCACGGCAGGTATCAGGACGCCGACGAACTGTTTGCTGACCTCCGCGAGACCTTTCCCGACAGCGAGCATCAGTTCAATGCTCATATTTTGGGACTGAGAACGAAACTACTGGTTTACGCCGGTCCGGGGTACAGCGGTGTTATGCTGGACGAAGCCGAAAAACTGTTGCGGCAGACGCGACGACGTTTTCCCGACCGGATGCGTGATCCGACGCTGAGTGAAGAACTGGCGAAAATTTCGGCGGAGATCGAATATCGGAAAGCAGAAAAGC
>SLFV01000122.1 GCA_007124075.1 Roseimaritima sp. | reverse complement strand
CGTTGCAAGGATACGAGTTCTACGAAAAGGAGCTTGATTCTCCGGCAATGACTTTCGTGGGCCGAACCGACTGGGATGGAAGGCTGGTCCTGGAGAAAACGGAGCGGCCGCTGCGATTGCTGTATGTCAAAAATGGCGGAGCGGTTCTGGCAAGGCTTCCCTGTGTGCCTGGGCAAGACCTGCATGCCAATGCCGACCTCCGCGGGGATGACCCTCGACTGCAGGCAGAAGCTTATATCCGGAGTATTCAAAATACGATTGTTGATCAGGTCGCGTTACGAAATCTGTTGGCTGCGCGTATTCGGATGCGATTGGAGAAAGGGGATATCAAAGATGCTCGCGAACTCCTAAATCAACTGCGGCAATTGGAGACCTACGAATCGATATCTGCCGAAATGCGAACCAAACGCGCATTGCTCGAAACAGACAGTTCGCAACAAAACGCGATGATCAGCCAATTATTTGATCAGGCCCGAACCATGCTGGTGAAATACGTCAACGAGCAGATCGTGCGGGAGTTGGAAGCAGAGGTCAACCGAGCCGAAACGGGATCGCCAGGAACAGCGACACCCCCCAGTTCCGCGACTTAAGCCAGTCGCAAATTGCCCTGTGGGTTGTCACGATTTATTTCTCCAACTGGGCCGTTTTCGTCGCGCGTTTGGATGGTGCTGGGCTTTTAGATGCGGATCAGCAAAGGCCTCCAATGCGGCCCCGTCAGGACGATTGGTCAGTCGTACCACGCTGGCTCGCAGCTTCTTTTCTGTTAGAAAAACGTCCTCGTTCAGTTCAAATTCGACAAATTGTTCAGCCTCCGCTGCCCTATTTTCCGGTCCTGCCTCCCAAACCGAATGATGGAAGAATACGTCATCACGAAAGTCCTCCGCGTCGATGAACCCGAACTTACCCGTCGGTTCAACGTATTTAATTCTGCCCAAGCGGCGACGCTGTATTCGGACTTTCGGTCGTTCATATTGATCAGACACGGCAACCATTCAAACAAGGCCAAGAGATCAGCAAAGATAGTATGAAAATCAGCGGTCACACGCGCGTTCCAGTCACTCACGGTAACTCCGCGACACTGCCGCTTCAATTTAATTCCGCAGCTGAGACCAGACCAGCCCCGGTCCAGCGGGCTACCGAACGTCCGCATGCCCGTCGAATCAAACGCTCCCATATCAGTTCGTCGCTCCCCAGAACGACCTCACTGGTTGCTTCAATGACATGCCAGCGACCACGATCGATTTCCTGTTCCAATTGACCCGCTTTCCAGCCAGCATGCCCAACAATTAACCGCACGCCACAATCGGTTTGCTGCAACAGTGCTTGTAGATGATCCTTCTGGGCAGCAACGTAAACGCCCTCCAGTGCGGCTCCATCGGCCAACTTGGGAAAGGTGTGCAACGCGACCACAGGCCCGGAAAGTGGTCCGCCAAAGTGGACCATAGTGCCTCCCGTTTGGGGGTATCGCTCGTGGCCCCCCGAAACGGTTAAGAGCTTCAGTAATTCCGTCGGCTGCGGCTCCAGGGGCCGATTTAATAACAAACCTATTGCACCGTCAGGATCGTGGTGTACCAACAGACAAACCGATCGGGCGTACAATGGATTCTCAATTGAGCTGGAGGCCACCAGGAGATTACCGGCTAAATTTGATGTCATGAATCCCTCGACCACACCGACGAAAAATTTGTACTTGAAGACCGTTTTAGAGTAAGCGGACTTCCTACCCTCTTCCCGTCCCAGCGTTCCGGAGCCTCGCGTGGCCGCACGAAACGATAGGACGCTCCCAAACGCAAGAACCTTTCTGTAAAATTCCACCATGGGACCATGAATTATCTGCTGAACCGCATTCGGAATCCCCAATCAATCACTGGCGTGTTCTCCTTCCCGCTCTGGGATATCTGCCCAGCTACACTCCCGATGGAAACGGTCCGGGGCAGAACAGCGAAAAAGACACGTGGTGATTGAAGGCCGGGTGTTGATTGGATGTACCAGGTTCAGAATTGACAGAAAGCTAACAGCTCCTAGGAAAATAGCAAAATGCGTGCCATGTTTAGCGGAAACTATCTTTTTTGGAGGTGAAAAATGAATGATCGATTGCAGGAAATGAGGCGAACGTATGCTCAGGCGGGACTGGATGTTGACGATGTTGCCTCTGACCCGATTGATCAGTTTCAACGCTGGTTTGGCGAAGCCCAACACCCGTGTTTGCCCGATTGGTTGGAAGTCAACGCGATGACACTTTCCACGGCGACCAAAGCCGGACAGGTCACTAGCAGAGTCGTTCTACTGAAAGGTGTCAGTCCCGATGGATTCGTGTTTTATACGAATTACCAGTCGGTCAAGGGGCAGCAGCTTGCGGAAAACCCATCGGCTTCCCTCTGCTTTTATTGGCCACACTTAGAACGACAGGTACGTATTGACGGGGTGGTTGGCAAGGTGACCAAAGAGTTGTCCGACGCGTATTTTCGTTCGCGACCGCGGGAAAGTCAACTGGGAGGCCTGTTGAGCGACCAGTCCAAGCCTGTCAAGAATCGGGAGGTAATTGAAGGGTTATTCAACGATCTGGAAAAGCGTTACGCGGGTACTGATATTCCCAGGCCCGAACACTGGGGGGGATATCAACTTGTGCCGCATCAGATCGAATTCTGGCAGGGACGTCCAAGTCGATTGCATGACCGTATTTGTTACATGCTGCAAAATGATCGGTGGAACATTTCGCGGCTGTGTCCCTAGGCGAACGGCGTCTATCGCGAGCGGCAAACAAAAAGAATTACTCGGTCTTTCGCCTACGGAATCAGCACTGCCGGTACAACTTGCCTATTTTACGAACTTGCACCCCCCAGGGAACGTATTTTCCCAAAAATCGGTTGTGCCCTAACTGTCTCCCAAGACGATACCTACCTTCTGAACGCTCGTTAGGCTCCTGGCAAGTTTCATGGGATTGGGATATTGCCCGCAACGAAGCCTTTTGGGCAAAGATCATTTGGGACGCTTGGCCTTCTGGGGAATTTTGTGAATTCGTCGGTCCAAGATGTTTTCAGCTCTGCTCAATTGGAGTGAATACTATGTTGAAGAAAACGTTTCGTGCAGTTCTGGTAATCGCGATGACTTTCTCCCTGGTGTGTCCGCAGTCGCTGCAGGCAGCCCAAGGGAACACCATGGTCGTTGAAGGCATCTCGATCAGCAACAAGGTAGTCGACGTCGCACTGCAAGATACTGCCTTTGTCGGTTCGATCGTCGATTCTACGGGGAAACCGGTAGCAGGGATGGTTGCGGTGGTCACACGGCAAGGCAAAGTCGTGGATGTTCAAGAAACCAACGCGGAAGGCATCTATCAGTTCGCCAACTTGGCTCCCGGCGTCTATCAAGTCGGGACCGAAGCCGGTATCGAAACTTGTCGAATTTGGGAGGCTTCGAACGCTCCAGATCAGGCCACCAAAGGGCTGATTCAGGTTGCAAGCGAGGATGATGTTGTCCGCGGCTCTCACTGTGCTGACCCTGGCTGCGACGGGATCGGTGGTCGCCGATTTGCTCGCGGAGGTCGGCTGGCTGGGATCATGAGCCGTCCCGGCGTTATCGGCTTGGCCGCGTTGGCGATCGCGGCCGCCATTGCGATCCCGTTGGCGTTAGATCGTGATTCGTCCTGAGCGACCAGATTGCTCGGGTATCCAGTTACAACACCACAGCGTGAACACACCTCGCTCTTTCTTGAGCAAGGTGTGTTTTGCATTTTGAGCTAGTGGCAAGCGTGACGCCAGAATACCCAGGCCGAACCGCCTGTCCGCAAAGTTAGCCTTGCTTCAATGCGGCCTGCGCTGCCGCTAGCCGAGCGATCGGAACCCGGAAGGGGCTGCAACTGACGTAGTCCAATCCGACACGGTTGCAGAATTCGACCGATGCGGGGTCACCGCCATGTTCGCCACAAATACCGACTTTCAAATCGCTTTTGGTCTTTCGCCCCTTCGTGACACCCATTTCCACCAACTGTCCGACACCGACAGTGTCGAGCGACTGGAACGGGTCAACCGTCAGAATATCTTTCGTCAGGTAACCCGGCAGGAAAGAGTTGACATCATCACGACTGTAGCCGAAGGTTAGCTGCGTCAAATCATTAGTACCAAAGCTGAAAAAATCCGCATGTTCGGCGATTGCGTCCGCAGTTAATGCTGCTCGAGGAATCTCGATCATCGTGCCGATCAGGATCGCCAATTTGCCATCAAATTTCTTTTGTGCGACAACATCCGCGATCGTCTGTTCGACTTTTCCGCGTAGCAATCGTAATTCTGTTTCGGTGCCAACCAACGGAATCATGATTTCCGGCCGCGCATCGATCCCCTTACCAGCACATCGGATCGCCGCTTCTACGATGGCCCGCGTCTGCATTTCCAGGATTTCCGGATAGGTCACACTAAGCCGACAGCCACGATGGCCAAGCATTGGATTAGACTCGTGCAATGCCTCCGTGCGG
This sequence comes from Roseimaritima sp., assembly GCA_007124075.1. Classification (GTDB taxonomy): domain Bacteria; phylum Planctomycetota; class Planctomycetia; order Pirellulales; family Pirellulaceae; genus Roseimaritima. The sequence continues at coordinate 142 of SLFV01000122.1, read as the reverse complement.
GCGGAAATGACATCGGCATCCACCCCTAGCTCCTTGGCCACCTCAGCCTGCGCAGCCTCCTCGTGCGGCAAGAACTCATGCAACGGAGGATCCAATAAGCGGATGGTTACTGGCAGCCCATTCATCGCTTTGAAAATACCTT
>SLFV01000273.1 GCA_007124075.1 Roseimaritima sp. | reverse complement strand
AATAGGTCGGTCGATGTCAGCCAGCAATCGCTCATTCCGCTCCCCCCGGGTTCGCTCCAGCGTTGCAAGCGAGGGTACCGAAGGAACCGCTGCGGTGGGTTTCCGCTGGCGACAGCTCCTGCCGACCGGATTGGGGTTACTGTCCGCGGCGTTTGCTGTCGCAGTCCACCATCCGGCCGACAGCGTGGGATTATTTCATGGAAGCGCGTTGTACCTGACCGGATTATTGCTGTTGGCGGCGGTGACGCTTGGCTGCGGATTACCCGACCATTGCTACAAGCTGCGGCGTTGGTTGGCTGACTGGTCCGGCTTTGGGGTTGACCTGACGTTGGTCTGCGCCGTGATTTGGGTCGGATTGAGCGTTGTTTACCATGCCGACGAAATCAACCGACGTCAGGCGATGCATGAATTTTGGTGGTGGGCAGCGTCGGCGGCAACCTTCATCGGCGCGCGGCGCTGGCTGGGGCATGCGGCCGGGCGACGCTTGCTGTGGTTGGGAATGCTGATCGTAGGTGGGCTGTTGTCGATTCATGGTTGGCATCAGGTTCTGGTTAGTTATCCCGCCATCCTAGCAAAATACGAAGCCGATCCCGATTCCGTATTGGCAGCGGCGGGAATTGCTGCGCCCGAGGGTTCAGCCCAGCGGATGAACTTTGATAATCGACTGCGCGACGGCGGGCCGATCGCGACTTTTGCGTTATCCAATTCACTGGCGGGCGTGCTGATTCCCTCGCTGATTTTATCCGCTGGAGTGTTGTTTTTGCAGTTTCGGCTTTTGAGTTTGCTGCAGCGATTAACGTTGGGATTGATCAGTGGATTGATCGGGTCGATGGTTCTGCAAATCAACAGCCGCTCGGCTCTGGGCGCGCTGGTGTTGGTCGCCATCGTTGCTTTTACCGTCATCCTGCTGCGTAGCACGCGCTGGGCGGACTCCCGCCGCATGCGGCAGCAACGGCTTGTGTTGGGGTTGGCGGTGGTCATCTCGGGCTTAATGCTGGTCGTACAGGCCACGCGTAACCCTGAGTTTCGCCAACGCGCGGTTGCTTCCTTGGCATTTCGAGTCCAATACTGGCAAGGCACCGCGCGGATGGTTTCCCAGTCCCCGTGGTTCGGCTGCGGACCTGGGGTTTTCCAGGCGGCTTACGAGAAATATCGGCCGCTGACGGCAGTGGAACAAGTGGCCGACCCGCACAACTTTTTGATGCAGGCTGCCGCCTCTGGGGGGATTCCCTTGGCGTTGGGGATGGTGATTTTTGTGGGAATGTTCGTCGTCCTGGCGTTTCGTCCGTCGGGCTCTGTCCCCGAAGCCGGCGCCGCTGCGGGGGAGGACTTGGACAGATCCGGGCCCACGGTCCCTCCTGGCGCGGTACCGCGACCCTGCGTTGCGGATACATTGGCGTCCAATGGCTGGGGGGCTCGGGGCGTAAGGCTGGGTTTTGGTCTGGGAATGCTGGCGGTGTGGATGTTGGGCTGGCTGACCAATCAAGCCCCCGACGTCGACCCGTACCTGTGGGGATGGCCCTTGATGTTGCTGACGATTGGGTTGCTGCGTTCTTGGTGGCGGAACCTTCAGGTTCCCACCGGGTTGCTATTGGCCGCATCGCTAGGCACGCTGATCCACCTTTGTTTCTCCGGTGGTTGGCTGATCCCTGGGGTTGCGTTGCCGATGTGGTTGCTGGTGGCCGCCGCTTTTCCGTTCACGTCCCCTGAGGCCGGAAGAGGTAAGCCGACCAACGAGGAACGCGCCGCCACGTTTGCTGGCGATCCCGCTGAATCCACGGATTGCGAATCGTTTAGCTTTCGGCCTCGCGCGCCGGTCGTAGCCCTTGCGGTTTGCATGCTGCTTACATTTTGGATCACGGAGTTCCGCCCGACCAGCGAGAGTCAGCGCTGGTTGTTGCAAGCGGAAGTGGCGATCCAGCATGGTCGTTTTGACGAAGCGATCGCCGCCAATCAACGCGCCGCGTTAGCCGACGCATGGGATCCGACACCTCACATTCATTTGGCTCGACTTTGGCAGCAGGCGCTCCTGCGATCTGACCAAGCCGCAAGCCGCCGTGAGTATCAAAACGCCGAACGAGCCGCGACCGATCTTGGGGGCAATCCTACGCTGTGGGGACTTCTGGCTGAACTCCGTATTCACCTCTTCCAGCGTTGGGGGCAACAAGCCGATTTAGTGGCCGCGTCGCAGTTTCTGGAAAACGCAACCGACTTGGCCCCCGCCAACGAACACTCCGCCGCACAATGGGCTGCGGTCCTGGACACCTTGCAGGAGACAGATCAAGCCGAGTATTGGGCGGAGCGCACGGTCATGCTGGCCTCAGCGGGGAACCATATCCAACGCCAGCTTGAACGGATCGTTATTTTGCAGCCAGTTCAGCTTGGCGTCGAGGCCAGCGAACAACCGCGGCGAATTTCCGCACAAGACTTCTTGGCGAACCGTGGTTGCCCCTGAATCGTAGAAGCGAAAAAGCCTGATAAGACCTGGGCCAATGTTGTTTCCTGTGCCGCTTGCCTGGCGTCTCCATGCCTCCCGTGTAGTGCTGGTGGCCAAGCCCCTCCCCATTCAAATGGAAATCAAGGACAGTGAAGCAGTTTTTTCTTCTCCTGCTGGCTGCGGCCGCATCCGGAACGTCGCTCGGTTACGTGCTGGCCGATAGGGAACATGTCCGGCTGGATGACCGTTTCGGCCAGTTTTCAAAGTACGGCGATCTGCATCCGCATGACCTGCGCCAGTACTTTGATCAATTGCAGCAGCAGGGCTTGCCCCAGGCGGAAGTGGTCGGCGGGAATCGACACGATTTCGGTTCCATGCTGCAATACGCGTCGAGTGATCACGAATTCGAAATCAAAAACAGCGGCGACCATGTTTTGGAACTAGATGTGCGGTCCACCACTTGCACCTGCACGGTCGGTGACGTGGGGAAAGCCAAGTTAGACCCCGGTGAATCGACAACTGTTCGACTGGAGTGGACCGTCAAAACAGTATCCCACCAATTTGAGCAGTCTGCCACGATTGGCACCAATGACCCTGCGAACGCTGAGATTCGGCTGGTCGTTACCGGTCGGGTGATTCGCCGCCTGATGATGGCTCCCGATGATGCGTGGAACATTGGCGAGCGAAGCGGAGGGTCGACTATCGAGGCGACCGCAACGATTTATAATCGTTACGAAACCGATCTTGTGCTGGAGAGTGCGCGCTGGTCGGACGAACTGATCCGTCAGTACGTCAATGTCGAAGTGACGGTTCGCCCCGTTGATCCCGATCGCGACGCGGAACACGCCGATGCTCGACAAGCGATTGATGTTCGCTTGACCATTGCCCCTGGTTTGAACCAGGGGCCTGTCAACTACAACTGCCAGTTACGCTTTCGTGCGGAGGACCCCAAGCGATTACCGGCAGACACTCCGGAGTTAGTCGTGCTTGCCAACCTGAGCGGTCGGATTGTCGGCGATATCTCCGTGAAGGGAGGAGGCCGGGTTTCTGGACGACAGGGCGGCGGGGTTGTTGTCTCGATGCCACCCATGGAAGTCGGTACTGGGGTCAGCGAGCGGGCGATCGTTTTTTTGCGAGGCCCGCACCGTAACGATTGCCAGCTATCAATTGGTGATATTGACCCTGCCGATGTACTGGAGGCGACGCTGGGCGAACCTACCATTCGGGAGGAATTGGTCTTTTATCCGATCACGATCCGAGTCCGCGCCGACGCGCCGGTGGGCGAGCGCAGCGGAACTTCGGCCGAGGACTTTGGTACGATTACGATTCAGGCTGACCATTCAGAGGTCCCGCCGCTGTTGGTACGCGTAAAGTACTTGGTTCATCTACCGAAACTGTAGGGTAAGCTGCGGAGAGAAGCCCTCTTCGGCTCGGTCTTCTTCGCTCATCGATTTTCTAATGTCTTCGCACCGGCGGTTGCGAGCAGACACAAACTTTACCTGATCGTTACCACAGGATTGCCACGTTCGCCATGGCGGTCTAGCCATCGCCTCTCGGGTGTCCTTGCGCCGCAAACGAGCTTACAATGGGATGCTGTCAGACACAAAAGGAAGTACCATGCCCGATCTGCCTTGCATCTGTCGTTCAACCACCGTCCTCCTTACCTTTCTGCTGGCATCCCCCGTACACGCTACCGATACGCAGCGGCTACCGGCTTTCCCGGGCGCGGAGGGTGCTGGCGCATGGACGCCGGGAGGACGTGGCGGGGCGGTCCTGTTTGTGGAAAACCTCAAGGACTATCTTCCCGGACAACAGCAACCCATCGCTGGCAGTCTTCGGGCCGCAGTTGATGCAAAGGGTCCGCGCACCATTGTTTTCCGGGTTGCGGGTACCATCGAACTAAAGGCAACCTTAACCATTAGGGAACCTTTTGTCACCATTGCCGGGCAAAGCGCGCCGGGCGGCGGCATTTGCACAAAGAATTTTGGCGTGAATGTCAAAACCCACGATGTGATTATCCGCTACCTCCGGTGCCGGCCCGGCGACGAGGTGGGTCGTGCGCTGGCAAAGAAGGGTAAGGACTGGGAAACCGATGCCCTTTCCGTCAGTGCGCCCGGTCGCGATGTCATCCTAGACCACTGCTCGGCAAGCTGGGCCAACGACGAGGTCTGCTCTGTTT
>SLFV01000347.1 GCA_007124075.1 Roseimaritima sp. | reverse complement strand
TTTGCCGCGCTCAATTCGGCCGTTTTCAGTGACGGGTCGTTCTGCTTTGTTCCTGCCGGGGTCCGCTGCCCGCTGGAGTTGTCGACCTACTTCAGGATTAATGCTCAGAATACGGGACAGTTTGAAAGGACGCTGATTATCGCCGAAGAAGGTAGTTACGTAAGTTACCTGGAGGGCTGTACGGCACCAAAACGTGACGAGAATCAACTGCATGCTGCGGTCGTTGAACTGGTTGCCATGGACGATGCGGAGATCAAGTACTCCACGGTGCAGAATTGGTTTCCCGGGGATTCCGAGGGACGTGGTGGGATTTACAACTTTGTTACCAAACGGGGCGCCTGCCGGGGCAAGAATTCCAAGATTTCATGGACTCAGGTCGAAACGGGCTCGGCGATCACCTGGAAGTACCCTAGTGTTATTTTACAAGGAGATAATTCGGTAGGTGAATTTTACTCCGTCGCGGTGACGGCAAATCGGCAGCAGGCCGACACCGGAACCAAGATGATTCACCTGGGGAAAAATACCAAAAGCACCATCGTTTCCAAAGGAATTTCGGCTGGGCGTGGCCAAAATAGCTATCGTGGCCTGGTGAAAATCCAGAAGGGTGCTACGAACGCTCGCAACTTTTCACAATGTGACTCGCTGTTGATCGGCGACCAGTGTGGTGCGCATACGTTCCCTTACATCGAGGTCCGCAACACCTCCTCGAAGGTAGAGCACGAGGCGTCGACGTCGAAAGTAGGCGAAGATCAGATCTACTACTGCCGACAGCGGGGCCTGCCGACCGAAGATGCCGTTAATATGATCGTCGCTGGTTTCTGCAAGGAGGTCTATGAAGCCTTGCCAATGGAATTTGCCGTCGAGGCTCGGAAACTGCTGAGCGTTAGCCTGGAAGGTAGCGTCGGCTGACATCAGTCACATCACACACGAGGATAGGAAATCATGCTTGAAGTAAAGAATCTGCACGCCCGATCGGAAGAGACAGAAATCCTGCGCGGAATCGATTTAAACATCGCTGCGGGTGAGGTCCATGCAATCATGGGGCCTAACGGCTCCGGAAAAAGTACGCTCGCGCATGTGCTCGCTGGCCGCGAGGATTACGAAGTGACCGAAGGTAAGGTCCTGTACTGCGGTAAGGATCTCCTGGACATGGAGATCGAAGAACGGGCGGCCGAAGGTGTTTTTATGGCCTATCAGTATCCGGTGGAGATTCCCGGAGTCAGTAATAAGTATTTCCTGAAGGCGGCGATTAACTCCATCCGCAAACATCATGAACAGCCGTTGATTAGCACCGCAAAGTTTCTGCAGTTGCTAAAGGAGAAATTGGAGTGGCTGGAGATGGATAAAGGCATGATGGAACGATCCGTCAACGAAGGCTTTTCGGGGGGAGAGAAGAAACGTAATGAAATTTTGCAGATGGCGATGCTGGAACCCAAACTAGCCGTGCTAGATGAGACCGATTCTGGCTTGGATATCGATGCGTTAAAAATCGTGGCTGATGGGGTCAATCGATTACGGAGTCCAGATCGGGCGATCCTGGTGGTGACCCACTATCAACGTCTGCTGAATTACATCGTGCCTGATCGGGTACATGTTTTGGCTGGCGGAAAAATCGTGCGTTCGGGGGACAGAACGTTGGCGTTGGAGTTGGAACAAAACGGCTACGCTTTCCTGGGGGCCGCTGCAGCTTCGGCCGTCTGAATTGACTGCATTTCGACTCAAACCAGAGGATCCATCAGTTTAAGCCGGAGAGGACCACATGATCATGACGGAAACCAGTCTATTTCAACAAGAGTATGTTCGGATCCGCGAACAGCAATTAATCGAAACGCCTCAGTGGGCGGAAACGTTTCGCCAGGAAGCGATGAACCGCTTTCTAACGAAGGGCCTGCCCACGACCAAGGATGAAGAGTGGCGGTTCACCAATATTACGCCCCTGCTGCGACATCCGTTTCGGTTGCCGGGCTACGATTCGGTGTCGGATTCGGAAGTCAAGGGTTTGGTTGATCAAGCTGTGTTGAACGATCAGTACGACCTGCATGTTTTCGTCAATGGTTGGTACAGCGAACGTTGGTCGCGCTCCGCAGAGGTTGATTCGGCCCCAGTTTTCGTTAGTTTGGCGGAATCCATTCGCGGCAAGAACGATTCGGTTGGCCAACGGTTGATCGATCGGGCGACCGATCAGGAGTCAGCGTTCGTGTCGCTCAATTCGGCATTTCTGGGCGATGGGGCCTGCATTCAAATTCCCGAGAACACGAAACTGTCGCGGCCGATCCATCTGGTCTTTGTTTCGACGGCTGATGAACCCATTGCATCTTATCCTCGCAATCTCATTTCAGTAGGCCGCAACAGCGAAGCGTCGATTATTGAAACCCACGTTGGTTCAGTTGATCGAGACTATTTTTCCAACAGTGTCACTGACGTCGTCCTGGGCGAGTCAGCGGAACTGCAACACCACAAATTGCAGCAGGAACAAACCAATGCTCTGCACGTCGCGACGATGCGCGTACACCAGCGGGCAAATAGTTCGTTTCAGTCGCATTACTTTGCCCTCGGAGGCAGTTTGTCAAGGAACGAAATCGAATGTGTTTTGAACGGTGAGGAGATTGAATGCACGCTTAACGGCTTGTACATGCCCTCTGGCAAACAACTGATGGATTGCCGCACAAAAATCGACCACGCCCAGCCCAACTGCCGCAGTTACGAACTTTACAAAGGGATTTTGGACGATCAGGCAAAAGGGGTGTTCAACGGTAAGATTTACGTTCATCCTCACGCGCAAAAGACGAATGCGATGCAAAGCAATCAGGCGATTTTGCTGTCCGATGATGCGATTATTGACACCAAGCCGCAATTGGAAATTTACGCCGATGACGTGCGCTGCACGCATGGAGCCACCGTTGGCGAACTGGATGAAGAGTCTTTGTATTATTTACGTTCACGCGGCATTCCCAGGGAATTAGCACGGAAGATACTGATCTTTGCTTTCGCCAATGATGTCGTGCAGGGGTTGAGTGAACCAGCGGTTCGCAAGCGTCTGGAATCCCTCCTCTTGTCAGATCATGGCCTGCCGGTTCTGTGAACGATGGGCCAATCGGTAATTCCACCTGTAGCAGACGTGATGCCACGGCGGTCAAGGAAAACGGGCCGCGTGCTGAATTGCCTATCGCTACGGCTTGCCGAACAGCCAGGACGGAGCAAGACAATGCAGGGCCTCTGCGTGCCTTGCGTGCCTTGCGTGTGGGGTTACCAGTGGTTGGTTTTTAAGACGGCACAGATGCGTCATGATCCCAAAACTCCCTGACCACCTCCTCGCATTCGGGGAAAGGGCTTCTGTCATCCCCGCGACCCGGTCTCGAAGCGACGCGATCCTGTGTTTCAAGTCTCGCACCACCTCGGCCTGGTCTGCGTCGCCGTAAAGATTGCGCTCTCCCCTGGCCTCCAATCGCTCGGTCAGTAGAACACTTGGGTCCGCGGGAGATGAAACAAACAATAGAACGGATGCAGGCAGCGACGCCGACGGTTCCGCTTCCGCCGGTGGTAACTCCCGGTAGCCTATAGAACATCCGCAGCAACAATCTATTGTGCCTTCGTCCCAAAATGCTCTTGCAACTTTTCTCGCAAGAATGCCACACTGCGTCGCAACTGCTCCATGCCATCCACGCCATCCTCAATGCTGATCCAGCCATCAAATCCCACTCCGCGCAGCATGCTGAAAATCGCATCATAATCATTTAGCCCCTTGCCAATTTCCCCGTGACTCAAGCGGCGCGCATAACCAACCGAACCCTCCTCTTCTCGCCGCAGATCTTCCAGCGTCCCTTCCAGCAGATAGCGATCACTCGCATGCATCGTAACCACCCGATTCGCCACGCGTTGCAACAGTTCCAGGGGGTCATCCCCCGCTAAAAAAGCGTTGCTCGGATCATAATTGACTCCAAAATGGGGATGCACCACCGTGTCTACCAACGCACTGAAAACCTCCAGTTTTTGCGCGAACTCAGGATATTCCCAAAAATCATCCTTGTAATGATTCTCCAAAATCAACGTAATCCCGCGTTCCTGGGCATAGGGCAAACACGCGTAGATGCAGTCGGCTGCCAACTTGACGCCCTCTTCAAACGAAAGTTCAGGCCGCCGCTGACCACTTAAGACACGACAATAACTGCCGCCCAACACGGCGGTCATATCAATCCAGAGGCGTTGTTTCTTCATCTCCAGTTTTCGGAACTCGGCATCTGGATGCGTGAAATCAGGCGAACAGCACATCATGGGAATCGACTTACCCGCGTCCTCAACCTGCTGGCGAAAGCCACTCCAGTTGGTCTGATCTGCCATCTCAAGGAATCCGGCGTACCATTCCAGTCCTTCCACATCCAGTTCACAGGCCAGCTCAATCCACTCGCTCAGATGCATGGTTCCATCTTTGCACAACGCCTGCATGAAGGCTTTTGGGAAAACGGCTAGTTTCGGCATCAATGTAAATCCTTACGGGGATAAACGGGGCACAACACCGCTTTGACGACTTCTCCTTTATGCATTTTGTCAAACGCTTCGTGCCAGTCCGTCAGTGACCAGACGCCACCGATGATCGGACGGACGTTCAACTGGCCGCTGGCCAGCAG
>SLFV01000032.1 GCA_007124075.1 Roseimaritima sp. | reverse complement strand
TCCCTATCGCTTAAGTCGGCCACACGGCGTAAAGGTTCACCAAGGGCAATTGTACATCGCGGATAGTTATCACCACCGCGTTTTGAAGCTTCCCGTTCCTGAACCGAAATAGGAGCCGCCGCCTGCGAACGGTTTTTTCTTTTGGCTCCCAGTTCAACAACCAGCCTCCTGCTACCATTGGATCGGCAGTTTTGGTTGTTGGTTGGTGGATACGTGCAGCGCATTCTTGGCCTTTCGCACGATATTTCAGCGATCGACGACGTTGGCTGGGTGATGCGGTTCTGCGGAATTGCCAAAGTGCGATGCCAACAAAGGACGATCCTTTTGGGTAGATTCCGCCTGTGGTTCTTCCTCCGACGCCAACGAGACGTCAGCGCCCCGTAGTTCCAACAGTTCCGCACGCAAATGGTTGTAAAGATCGGCTAATTCCTGCCATTGATCACCACTGCGGAAACGAATGGCATTTCCTGGTCTGCCGGCGGAAAGTTCTTGCATTTCTTTGCGAAGTCGCAGCACTGGGCCCACAAACCGATGTGACAACCCTAACATCTCCATCAGTAGGAAAGGCAGCAGAAGCAAAAGCCCTGGAATCCATAGCAGGCAATCAACGAAAACATCTTTGAGGTGGTGATGCCACTCTTTTTCAGGAGTTTCAAAGAAGTCGGAAAAGTGCAGGATGCAGGCGATGTAAATTCCACCAGTGATTAGGTATGCAGCCACCCGAACCAACAACGGTACCTGGATATTTGCGTCCACCAGCATTCGTAACCGAATCGGTTTTTCTTCCGTTGCACTGCCTTCCACTTCTTCGCAATCTCCTTGGTAAACGCAAGCACGAGTGTCTATCCGCCGAATGCGCCTTCGATAGCGTCACCTGACTGCTGAAAACTGTCATTCGTTGCCGTGGCAAGTTGATTTACTGCGGCGAGACACGCAACAAGGATGAAGGCCAGCATCACTGCGTATTCGACGGACGTCGGGCCATCTTCATCGGCTAAGAAACAATACACGGCACGGAGCCAGGATGCTGGATTCATCACAAGCTGCTTTTCACTAAAGGAAACATTGGAAGCGGAAATCGGCCACGCCACCTGAAGCATACGCCTCGTCGTTCGACGTGGTGGATCATCATTCCGCGTGAAATAGGTAAATTGCGGTCTTGGCCACGATCGTACCGAATATAGGAATCCTAACGAAAACGGCGAACAGTCTGTGGGAAAAGGGGGCTGGCTCACGTCGCCGTGTATCTCCCCTGCCGTACGCATCGTGGCGAGGGAGAGCGATGGAAATCGCTCCAACCTGACAAACCGGAGTTGCTTGGCTAAGATAGCGCGACGGATCGGGTCTTCGCCCACTGATCCCATCAGTACACACTATCCTGATCACACCTTTGGCAATGCATGTTTGGACCCGTATTTTATCGCGAAGCAGTGGTCGCACCCAAGCGACCAAGATTGTACCTGTCGCGTTCGCTATACCTACTGGTTTTACTACTGCTGTTGTGCACCGGTTATTTAGTGTTATCTGGAATGCGGCCGCTCCGGACGGCCAGCGATTTATCGCGTTTTGGCGGCGCGATGTTCCTGTTACTGGCACCTCTGCAAATGCTTGTGCTGACGTTTCTGGCGGCGGTCGGTGCCGCCAGCAGCGTGGCGCAGGAAAAAGACCGTCGCACGCTGATCTTGATGTTGCTGACACGTCTGACGGGTAGCGAAGTGGTGGTCGGCAAGCTCGCCGCAAGTCTGATCGCGGTGCTTTTTATGTTGCTGGCTTCTTTCCCGCTTTTTTTCTCGTTGCCATTATTCGGTGGGGTATCGACAGGCCAGATTGCCAGCATGTACTTGGTCACTTTGGTAACGATTTTGCTGGCGGCCGCTGCCGGAACGGTGGTCGGATTGTGGCGGGAAAAAACATTTCAGTCGATCGCGTTTACCGTTTTGGCGATTGTTCTGTGGCTTGCCTTCTGGGAGATCCTGGCAATGCCATTTCGTCACGGCGGGACACCTGATTGGCTTGCATACCTCAGCCCGATCCGAGCCATGCAGGTCGCACTGTCGCCACTTGCGGTCGAGCGACACTTGCCCTCTGCAACGATTGGGGGCTATGGCGTTTTTTCGCTCGCGATCACGATTCTGATTTGCGTTATCGGAGCATCCAAAGTCCGTGTTTGGAACCCTTCAAGGGAAATACGGTTTACTCCTCCTCAACCCGAAGGCCGCGACGATACCACGCCGCAGTCGACGACGGAGCCCACAACCGCCACGTGGAAGGTACGGTCGGCTAGGCCAGTTTGGAGCAATCCCATTTTGTGGCGGGAGGTCTGTACCTGGGCGTATGGAAAGAAGATCGTGCTGATTCGCTTGGCATATCTGCTGATCTGTTTGCTGGTAGCGATGCTGTTATATCAAACGATCAGTAGCGGTACCGCGTTTGAACGAACAGGGGTCGCTGGACGCGCATTGCCTGCGGCGACATTACCATTGGCAGCCGTGGGCGTTATCAGCCTGTTTTTGGTCAATGCCTTGGCGGTCAACAGTATCACGACCGAACGCGATGTTTTGGCCTTGGATTTACTGCTGGTAACCGACTTGCGGCCGCTGGAATTTATCTCGGGCAAGATCTTGGGGGTCTTTTTCGTGACCAAGGAAATGATCGTCGTTCCGCTGGGGATGCTTGTCGCCCTGGGATTATCGGGTGTTATGACTTGGGAAAACACGTTCTACGCGGTCTTAGGTGCGTTGGCTTTATACGTCTTCGTTGCCACTGTCGGCATCCATTGCGGTTTGAATTATCCGGCAGGTCGTACCGCAACCTTGATCAGTTTGGGGACCATTTTTTTCCTCTGCATCGGCGTGGCAATCTGCATGGTGATTATGACCAGCTTTCGCGGTGCGTTTGAACTGCAGTTGGGACCGTTTTTGGCAATGATTTTAGGTGGCGGTGCGGGACTGTATGCGGCCTTGGGTTGGCGTAATCCTTCCTCGGCAATTTTTTTGGCATCATTTTCCCTGCCGATGATTACTTTCTATGCGATTACGCAATTCTTGCTGCAACGTGACCAACTGTTCGTCTTCATGCCCGTAGTTGCGGGATACGGTTTTGCGACCACAGCGATGCTGGTTCCCGCGCTCAGCGAATTCGATGTGTCCTTCAGTCAAGGTTCAGGCGGGGAGCAAAGCGAGTGAGTGGATGGCAAACGGTACTGCCCTGGCTGTTACCGATGCTTGTGTTGATGGTCTTCAGCGCTTTCTTCAGCGGTTCCGAAGCCGCTCTTTTTTCCTTGAGTCCTCGTGATCGTCGACTGCTGCAACGTGGGGAACGCAACGGCAACTGGGTTAGGTCAGTATTGTCTAATCCCTCCCGGCTGTTGTCTGCCATTTTGTTTTGGAATCTGGTCATCAATCTAATGTACTTTTCGCTGGCCTCCGTGGTTGCGGCGCAGTTGGAAGCGGCCCCAAACGGCAGCAATTGGGTGACATTGATTTTCACATCGGCCAGCCTGCTAGGGCTCATTTTTTTTTGTGAAATGCTCCCGAAGAGTTTAGCGGTTGCCGATCCACTGCGCTGGTCGCTGCGACTGGGGCCATGGCTTGCACAGGCGATTCGCTTGACCAATCCGGTGCTGCCTTTGATCGAGGCAACTAATGTCGGCTTGCGAAGGTTATTTTTTCCCCGTCTTAAGGCGGAAGAAGAACTAGCGTTGTCCGATGTCGAACGAGCCATCTCTTTGGGGACCGGTGACGATCACCTGGCCTCGCAAGAACGGGCAATTTTGCAGCACCTCGTTGACATTGCTGACACGACCGTCGGTGAGTGGATGCGTCCTCGTAGCGGATTGCGAATCGATTCGTTGCCCATTTCCGATGCGACCTTCAGCCAACCCGTGCCCGCAGATGGCTATCTTTTTTTTGCCGAAGCTGATAACGAAGAAATCACCGCCACGATTCCAGTTCGTCGATTAAGACCCAGTCAACTAGACGACCTCTCGGCGGCTATGGAATCGGTCGTATATGCCCCCTGGTCCGCCAAGGTTTCTAGGGTTTTTGATCTGTTGACCGACCAGGGACGCCACGTCTGCGCGATCGTTAACGAATACGGCGAAACAATCGGTATCTTGACCGTCGATGATGTCATCCGTCAGGTGTTGCTTGGCCCTGACCGTCGTCCCCTGAATGCTCCCAGCCTGCCTGTCGACTTTCAGTCTGGAAAATCGCTCCAAGTCTCGGGTGAAACGAGCGCCCGGCATTTAGCCAAATTGCTGGGAGTGCCCCGACCCGCTGGTCGCAGCGTTACGGTTAGTGGGCTGATCCAACGCCTGAACGAACGAGTTCCGCGGGTCGGTGACGTTTGTCAATGGGAAAACTTTCTGCTGCAGGTATATGCGGAAAATGAAGAAGGGGGACTGATGATCGAAGTTCGGCAAACGGACATTGAATCTCCCGCTGGAGAGGCGTTGACATGACAACCTTTGTGGTCGTGTTTCTTTCAGGCTTGGCGCTCAGCGGGTTCTTCAGCGGTTGCGAAACAGGGCTCTACCGCGTGTCTCGGATTCGTATTCTTCTGGATGGGAGGACACGCAGTTGGTTGGCACGTTGGATGATCTGGTTGTTGAACCATCCGGATCT